>JAFARM010000061.1 GCA_019245455.1 Sphingomonadaceae bacterium
CAGCGGCAGGCCGAGCCGCTCCTCGAGCAGGCGGATGTGATAGCTGACCGCCGCCTGCGTCATGCCGAGTTCGGCGGCGGCGGCCGTGAAATTCTCGTGGCGCGCGGCCGCCTCGAACACGCGCACGGCGGCGAGGGGCGGAAGGCGGCGCATCGCGCGAGCATAAGCCGGGCTTATCATCCCTGTGGATCGTTTGATTGGCGGCACGACGGGCGGCGGCCTAGCTTGGCGGGATCATCGGGCCAGCAGGAGGGTGCCATGATCGACCATCAGAACGTATCGCTCGCTACGGGTCACCATCGCGCGTTCGGCGCGTGGCTGTTGCGGCTGATCGCGCAGGTGCGGCAGGCGTCGGAGGTCTTCGTCGCGATCCAGTACGCCGAGCCGTGGAAGCCGGTCAGGCGCGGCCCGGCGTTGCGAAGCGGTGGCTCGGCGTGCGGCTGTCCTGAGTGAGCGAGGCCGCGACCTCACCGAACCACGCCGCGACCCTCGCCTTGGCGGCGGGGTCGAGGTGGAGGCCGAGCTTGGTCCGCCGCCACAGCACGTCGTCGCTCGATCGTGCCCATTCCGCATCGCGGAAGTGGGCGAGCTCGGCCTCGAAGACGCCGCCGAAGTTGTCGCCGAGGCCGGCGGCGAGCAGCGGCTCGGCGGCGGTGCCGAGCGTGTGGGCGAGCCGACGGACGATCTTGGGGTCATAGTTCTCATGCGCCTGCGTGAGATTGCTCAGCCACCGTTTGAACGCCGCCTGGCCGTTCTCGCCCGCCAGGCGCGGCACGTCGCCGCCGGGGAGCGGTGCCGCCGCCGTCCACGCCTTGGTCCTGGGCGCGATCTTCTTCAGCACCGCCTCGGCGAGCACGCGGTAGGTCGTGATCTTGCCGCCGACGACGGTCAGCGCAGGCACGCCGGCGTGGTCGACCAGGGCATAGTCGCGGCTCGTCTCGCGGTCGCCCTTGCCGGCCTCGACGATCAGCGGGCGGACGCCGGCGAAGCGGTGGACGACGTCGTCGGCGCTTAGCGGCCGGGCGAGGTAGCGGTTGACCGCGGCGAGCAGATAGTCGGCCTCGTCGTCGCTCATCGCCACCGCGCCGGGCGCGGCGACGCTGCGCTCGGTCGTGCCGATCAGCGAGAAGTCGCGCTCGTAGGGGATGACGAAGACGATGCGGCCGTCGGGCTGCTGCAGCATGAAGGCGTCGCGGCCGAGGTGGACGCGGCGGGTGACGAGGTGCGATCCCTGCACCAGGCGCAGCGCCGGCGCGTCATTGCGGCCGAGGACGGTGCGGGCGACTTCCTCCGCCCAGGGACCGGCGGCGTTGACGATGCGCCGCGCGGCGAGCGTGCGGCCGTCGCCGAGCGTCACCGTCCACAGGCCGTCGGCGAAGGTTGCCCGCGCCACCCGGGTGCGCGGCAGCACCGTGCCGCCGCGTGCGCGCACGTCCTGCGCATTCGCGATGACCAGCCGCGCGTCGTCGACCCAGCCGTCCCAGTAGCGGAAGCCGGTGCGGAACGCCGGCAGCAGCGCGCGGCCGGCGCGGTCCTGGCGCAGGTCGATCTTGGCCGATCCCGGAACGACGTCGCGCCGCGCGAGGTGGTCGTAGAGCCAGGTGCCGGCGCGCAGCATCCACTCGGGCCGCTGCTCGGGCGAATGCGGCAGGACGAATGACTGCGGCCAGCTGATGTGGGGGGCGATGTCGAGCAGGACCTCGCGCTCGGCGAGCGCCTTACGCACCAGCCCGAACTGGTAGAACTCGAGGTAGCGGAGGCCGCCGTGGATCAGCTTGGTCGACGCGCTCGAGGTGGCCCCCCCGATGTCGCCGGCGTCGACCAACGCGACCGTCAACCCGCGCCCGGCGGCGTCGCGGGCGATGCCGGCACCGTTGATGCCGCCGCCGATGACGAGAAGGTCGAAAGGCTGGTCCATGGCCGCGCCTTGTGCCGGGCCGCGCCGGCCGAGTCGAGCGCGGCCGCAGCAAGCGCGCGATAACCGCCGCGTTGTGTCGCAGCGGTGCCGCCGCTAAGATTCGGTTAAGGAGTGCGCGGCCACGGGGGGCCGGATGCGGACGTATCGATTCATCGAATTCAACCTGGGCGGGGTAGTCGACCGCGCGCACGAGGTGGCGATGCGCGACGACGAGGCGGCGCGCGCCTATGCCGCGACGCTTCCCAGCCCCAAGCCGGTCGAGGTCTGGCGCGGGGGTCGCCTCGTCGCGCGGGTCGTGCCGACGCCGCCGCGCTGACGCCGCCGCGACGCCGGTTCAGGGTCGCGGCTGCCACTCGGGCACGCCGGCGCGCCACAGGACGAAGGCGGCGATGTCGGCCTCCTCGGCGTCGCGGGTGGTGCGCGTCGTGCCGAGCCCGTGGCCGGCCTGCTCCTCGATCCGCAGCAGCACCGGGCGCGGCGTGCCGCTCGCCTGCAGCCGCGCCGCCATCTTCGCCGCCTCCCACGGCGCGACGCGCGGGTCCTGCAGGCCGGTGGTCAGCATCCAGGCGGGATAGGTGACGCCGTCCTGGACATGGCTGTAGGCGTCCATCTCGTACAGGTTCTTGAACCCCTGCGGGTCCTTGACCGTACCGAATTCGGGGATGTTGGCCGGGCCGCTGACCATCGTCTCCGACCGGAGCGCGTTCGAATCGCCGACGCGGGTGATGGCGGCGGCGAACAGGTCGGGGCGCTCGGTCGCGGCGCGGCCGACCATGATGCCGCCGGCCGACGTGCCCGTGATCGCCAGCTGGTCCTTGGTCGTGTAGCCGGCCGCGATCAGCGCCTCGGCACAGGCGATGGCGTCGCGCCAGGTGTTCGGCTTGTTGGCGTCCTTGCCGCCCAGCCGCCAGGCGTCGCCGAGCTCCCCGCCGCCGCGGACGTTGCACGCGGCGTACGACCCGCCGGCATCGACGAAGGCGAGGTAGCGCGGGCGGAAGCCGGGCAGCGCCGAGATGCCATAGGCGCCGTAGGCGTCGAGCAGCAGCGGCCGCGGCGTCACCTTGCCGGCGGCGGTCAGGACCGTCAGCGGCACCTTGGTCCCGTCCTTCGCCGTCGCCGTCATCTCGACCGCGCGGTCCTTCTTGAGGTCGCGCGGTGGGTTGGTGTCGAGGTGGAGGTCGCTCGCGCGCGTGCCCTCGATGCGCAAGGTCGCCGGCGGGTGGACATAGCTGTCGAGGTCGATGACCGCGCCGTCGTGATCGGGGTCGGCGACGACGCTGCCGACCGTGCCGTCATAGGGCAGGGCGACCTTCTCGATCCGCCCCTCGGCGATGCGCAGCGGGCGGCCGTTCAGCCCCTCCCGCCCGCCGACGTAGATGCCGTCGCGCGCGACCGCAACGCTCTCGTTGATCCGGTCGAGCCGCGCCGGCACGATCGTCCGCGCCGTCGCCGCCGTGCCGGTCCACGGCATCGTCGTCACCTTGAAGGTCGGCGCGTCCCGGTGCGTGAGAAGGACGACGCGGTCCTTGTCGGCGGCGATGTTCGTCACCGCGTCGGCGGTCGTCACCACCTGCCGCCACTTCGCGCGCCCGGCGCGGGCGTCGGCGAGGGGGGCGACGTAGAACTCCGCCTCGTTCTGGACGCCGTTCTCAACGGCGAGCAGCGCCATCGTCGCGCCGGACACGACGAGCACCGCCGGCGTCTTGATCGGATCGGCGTTGGGGCCGAGGTGCTGCGTTGCGCCGACGACATGGACCGGCGCGTGCTTGAAGTCCCAGAAATCGGCGGTGGCGTTGTTGTACTTGTCGCTGATCGGCTGGCCGGGCTTCAGCGCCTGCAGCCGGACGAAGAACAGGCCGCTGCCGTCGTCGAGCCAGTTGGGCGAGCCGAACTGGGCCCGGTCGACCGGGCCGGCGAGCGTGCGACCGCTGGCGGCGTCGATCACCGACAGCCGGCTGTCCTCCGACCCCGCCGCCGAGATGCCGACGGCGATCTTCCTCCCGTCGCGGCTCGGCGCGTAATAGTCGATCGCGTGCGGCACGTTCTTGTGCGCGGCGATATAGGCCGCCATGTCGATCAGGCGGCGCTTGGTGCCGTCCTTCTCGCGAACCATCAGGTCGAACTGGTCGCGGCCGGGCGCGCGCTCCTGGTAGAACAGGCGCTCGCCGCCGAACTGCACGTCCTTGACCGCGCCGAAGCTGCCGGTCAGCGCCGTCATCCTCGCGAGGTAAGCGGCGCGCGGGCCGATGCTGTCGAGGACCTGCCGCGTCACCTTGCCCTGCGCGCGCATCCAGTCGAGCGTCGCCGCGTCGAGCTTCTCGATGCCGCGATAGGGATCGGTGACCTTGGTGCCGAAATAGTCCTCGGTGACGGGGGAGGGGGCGATCGTCGGGCCCTTGGCTGCCGGCTCGACCGGCGTCACCGCTGCTGCCGCGCCCGCCGTCATCAGCAGCGCCGCCGCCATCATCGTCCGCATGACCGTCTCCCCTGTCGTTACGCCGACGCTAACCGTAGCGCCGGGGAGCGGCAACGGATTTGACGCCGCCCCGGCCGCGTCGCATCACCGCTGGCAAAGAGGGAGTTGATGGCCGCCGATCTGATCCTGGTGCTCGACGAGGGCACGACCTCCACGCGAGCGCTGGCGTTCGACCGGGCGGGCGGCATCGTCGCCAGCGCGGCGCAGCCGATCACCCAGCACTATCCGGCGAGCGGCTGGGTCGAGCACGATCCCGCCGAGCTGTGGGCGCTGAGCCGCGACTGCCTCGAAGCCGTCGCCGCCGAGGTCCGGGCGGAGCGGATCGCCTGCCTCGGCCTGACCAACCAGCGCGAGACGGTCGTGTTCTGGGACGCGGGCACCGGCGAGCCGCTGGTGCCGGCGATCGTCTGGCAGGACCGGCGCGGCGCCGAGCTGTGCGCGGCGTGGCGCGACGCGGGGCTGGAGCCGGCGGTGCAGGCGGCGACGGGGCTGGTGCTCGACCCCTACTTCTCCGCTTCCAAGATCGCCTGGGCACTCGCCGAGTGGCCGGCCGTGGCGGACGCCGCGGCGGCGGGAACGCTGCGCCTCGGCACGGTCGACGCCTGGCTGCTCTACAAGCTGACCGGCGGGCAGGTCCACGCGACCGACGCGACCAACGCCGCCCGCACCCTGCTGATGGACCTCGCCACCTGCCGCTGGGATCCCCGGCTGGTGGAGCGGTTTGGCGTGCCGATGGCGGCCCTGCCACGGATCGTCGACTGCGCCGGCAGTCTCGGCGAGGCGACCGTCGCCGGGCGGGCCGTGCCGATCACCGGCTGCGCCGGCGACCAGCACGCCGCCGCCATCGGCCAAGCGTGCCTTGAACCCGGCATGGTCAAGGCGACCTACGGCACCGGCACCTTCGTCCTCGCCCATGCCGGTGACGCGCCGCCGGTGTCGCAGCACCGCCTGCTGGCGACGCCGGCGTGGCGGTTGGCGGGCAGGGCGGCCTATGCGCTCGAAGGGTCGATCTTCACCAGCGGTGCCGCGGTGCAGTGGCTGCGCGACGGCGTCGGCCTGATCGCGTCGGCCGCCGAGACCGAGGCGCTGGCGCGGAGCGTGCCCGACACCGGCGGCGTCGCGATCGTGCCCGCCTTCACCGGCATCGGGGCACCGCACTGGCGCAGCGACGTCCGCGGGCTCGTCACGGGGATCACCGCGGCGACGACCCGCGCCCATCTCGCGCGCGCCGTGCTCGAGGCAGTGGCGCAGCAGACCGCCGATCTTCTGGACGCGCTCGCCGCCGACGGCGTCGCCTGCACCCGCCTGCGCGTCGACGGCGGCATGGTGGCGAACGACTGGCTGTGCCAGCACCTCGCCGACGTACTCGGCGTCGCCGTCGAGCGGCCGCGCGTCATCGAGACGACCGCCCTCGGCGCAGCGATGCTCGCGGGCGTCGGGGCGGGGTGGTTCGCCGACCTGGGCGCGGCGAGCGCGATGCACGCCGTCAACCGCGTGTTCACGCCCGCGCTCGACGCGGCCGCCCGCGCCGCCGGCCGCGCGGCGTGGGCGATGGCGGTGCGGCAGGCGCTGGCGGCATGACGCTGCTGCTGTCGCTCGCCGTCCTCGCGGCGCTGGCGCTGATCGGCGTCGGCCTGCGGGCGCTGGCCACCGGCCGCGGCGACCGGGTGCGCGCCGGGCTGATGGTCGCTGCCGGCGTGATCGTGCTGATCAACGTCGTGCTCATCACCGCGCCGGTGCCCGCGCCGTAGCGGCGCGCGATCACGCGCTCGGGCTGGTGAAGATCTCGATCGTCAGCCCGAACAGCTCGGCGATGCGGAAGGCGAGGGGCAGCGAGGGGTCGTAGCGGCCGGTCTCGATCGCGTTGATGCTCTGGGGCGACACGGCTAGCCGCTCGGCGACGTCGCTTTGGCTGCGGGTACGCCGGTATCGTCATCCACCGAAATGAGCGGGAGGTCATGCTGGCGAAGGCCAGCATCCACGTCCGTGCGAGACGGCCGGCCTTCCGTCGGGCACGGCCGTGGATGCTGGCCTTCGCCAGCATGACCCGCGAGATTGAAAGGGCGCCGGTCTGCACGCCAAGATTTCCCTGTCCTACACGCCCTCCACCCGGCAGACTCGCCCAGTGACGATCGCACGCGCCCCTTCCGTCCCCTGCCGCACCACCGGACCTTGGCGGCGGACGGGGCGAGGGGGGACGCAGCGTGACCTTCGTCAACTTAGCCTTGCCGAGGGGTTAACGACTCGGCGGGTCGCCCGATGATCCCGGCGTTCACCGTCGCCGGTGCCGCGCCGCTGCTCGCCGGGCTCGACTATGCCGGCGTCGCCGTGTTCGCGGTCAGCGGTGCGCTGGCGGCGGCACGGGCGAAGCAGACCATCGTCACCTTCGTCTTCTTCGCCGCCGTCACCGGGGTCGGTGGGGGCACGCTGCGCGACCTGTTGATCGGCGCGCCGGTGTTCTGGGTCCACCGCAGCGACTACCTCGGCGTGTGCATCATGGCCGCCGCCCTCGTCTGGCTGCTCCGCGCCGATCGCTGGCGGCTGGCGGCGCTGCTGTGGTTCGACGCCGTCGGGCTAGCGGCCTACGCCGTCATCGGCGCGGGCAAGGCGGCGAGCTACGGCGTGCCGCCGGTGGCGCAGGTGGCGATGGGAGTCCTGACCGCGAGCTTCGGCGGCATCGTCCGCGACCTTCTGGCGAACCAGCCGTCGGTGCTGCTGCGCGAGGAGATCTACGTCTCGGCGGCGGCGCTGGCGGCAGGAGCGTATGTCGTCGCCACGCTTGCCGGCATCGACGGGCGGGTGGCGAGCGCGATCGGCTTCGCCGCCGGTTTCGCGCTGCGGGCGATCGCGCTGCGCTTCAACGTGTCGCTGCCGGACTACGAGACTTAGCGTTGCGGCTTGGCGGCAACCCGCTCGGCGCTCAGCACCGCTGGCGAATACGGCGTCTGCGCGGCGTAATAGGCGGCAACGGCGCTGATCTCGCGGTCTCCCAGGGCCTTGGCGACGCCGACCATCGGGTTGTAGCGGCCGGTGTCGCCGCGCCCGCCGGCGCGGAACAGGCGCAGCTGGGCGATCATGTAATCCTCGTTCTGCCCGTTCAGCCGCGGGAAGTTGCGCGCATCGGCGTCGGCGAGCGCGTGACAGCCATTGCACGACCCCAGCTTGCGGTCGCGCAGGCCCTGGAGCGCGATCTGCGCCCCGTACTGCACCTCGGCCGCCGGTACAGCGAAGGTTGCCGCGGCGAGCGACTTGGCCTTGGGCTGGCCGCTGTAATAAGCGGCCACCGCGTCCATCTGCGCCGGCGACAGCTGGTCGGCGACGGTCTGCATGAAGGCGCTGTGGCGGCTGCCGTTGGCGAAGCTGGCGAGCTCGCCGCGGATATACTGGGGGCTGAGGATGGCCAGGTTGGGGAAGGCCCCGACCGCGCGGCCCGTGCCCGCCGCCCCGTGGCAGCGGGCGCACGTCTGGATCACCGCGCCCGTCTCCGCGAACTGGTCGGGGCCGGTCGCCGGATACTGGTAGTGGTTGATGTCACCCTGCCAGATGCCCGAGTTGTGGCTGATGTAGGGGCGAAGGGCCAGGTTGCTGCCGAAGTCGAGGTGCGGCAGGCGGTCGTTCGGCGACGCACTCTCGCCCAGTGCGATGCGACGGAAGACGTCATACTGCATCGCCGGCAGCGTCTTGACGAAGGCGACCATCGACCAGATCTCGTCGTCGCGCTGCTGTGTCGGCCAGCCGGGCATGGCGCTGTACTTGACGCCGTGCTTCAGCACCCAGAAGATTTCGCGGTCCGACAGGTCCTTGATCTGCGCCGGCAGGTAGGGCGGGCGGGGCGTCATGGCCAGCGCGATCGGGTTCTGCCCCGTTCCGGGCGCACCGTGGCAGTTGGCGCAGACGTTGGCGTAGTGGGCGGCACCGAGCGCCACCCGGTTCGGGCTGTCGAGGTCGGCGGGCGGGGTCAGGCCGCTCGCGTGGAAGGCGACCGAGCGGTTGAAGGTATAGTGCAGGAACGCCGCCCACGGCTGCGGGTGCGGCGTCGTTGCGGCAAGGTTCGGCAGCCCAGTGACGACGACGATCGCCGCGACGACGAGCCCGGCCAGGGCGGTGAACAGCAAGGGGCCGAGCCACTGCAGCAGGCGGCGGGGGAACAGGTCACGCAGCATCGCGGGTCGGGGTCCTTCTCGCGCCGGAACGACGGCACGACAACCGCTGCGCACGGCGGCGGTTCCGGCGCGGGCGACGTGGCGCGGCGTCACGCGCTGCGGGCCGCGCTTGGTGGCGCTCGGCGTTGTTCTGCGGCGGGCCCGGCCGACCCGGCGCAGCAACCTTTCGCCAGCGCGAGCTTACGCGGCGGGCACCACGCTCTCCCGCGCGATGTTGAGCCGGCGCATCTTCTCGACGAGCGTCGTCCGCCGGAGCCCGAGCAGTCGCGCCGACTCGGCGACACCGAATGCCGTGCGGCCGAGCGCGTCGCGGATGTACGCCTGCTCGAAGTCGCTGAGCAGCGCCTTCAGGTCGACGACTTCGCCGTCGGGAACGATCGGCGGCGGTCGGCGGCGGTTGGGCATGGCCAGCGGCGCGTCGGCGCTCGCCTGCCAGCGGTCGGCGACGCGGCGCTCGCCGTGGAGCAGCACCGCGCAGGCGGCGTCGTCCAGCAATGCGCCCGGCTGCAGCGCGGCGGCGCGGGCGACGAAGTTGCGCAATTCGCGAACGTTGCCCGGCCACGGCTGGCGCATCAGCCAGGCGACGGCACTGCCGCTCAGCCCCGGCGCGGACGGACCGGCGATGGCGAGGAAGTGATCGAGAAGGCGCGGGATGTCAGCGCGACGCTCGGCCAGTGGCGGCAGCGCGACTTCGACCACGGCGAGACGGTAGAACAGGTCGGCGCGGAAGCGTCCGGCGGCGACGGCTGCGGGCAGGTCGGCGTTGGTTGCCGCGACGATGCGAACGTCGCTGCGGATCGGCAGCGTGCCGCCAACCCGTTCGACCTCGCGCGTCTCCAGCACGCGCAGCAGCTTGGCCTGGAAATCGAGCGGCATTTCGCCGATCTCGTCGAGCAGCAGCGTGCCGCCGTCGGCGAGTTCGAAGCGGCCGCGGCGGCGCTGCGTCGCGCCGGTGAAGGCACCCGCCTCGTGGCCGAAGATCTCGCTTTCGAGCAGGCCCGTCGGTACCGCGGCGCAGTTCAGCGCGACCAACGGGCCGGCGGCGCGGTGGCCGCGCTGGTGGAGCAGCCGTGCCACCACCTCCTTGCCGCTGCCCGACGGCCCGGTGACGAGCACGGGCACGTCGCTCGCGGCGAGCCGATCGACCAAATCGCGAACGCCTATCGTCGCCGCGCTGTCGCCGACCAACATGGCGAGATTGCCCGGATTGTCCGTCGTGTTGTCAGTCATCGCTTTCACCCCATGACGACGATGACACCAGGATGACAAACAGCTTATCGCCGAAATAGTCATACTGCGTCCGAAATGGCTGCAGCAATGAAACTTGATCGACAGGTCTATCGTATGCGAAAGATAGCTCGACTGATGGTTTATAGTCTGGAACGATGATTACGAGTACGGTAATGAAGGTTGATCTTGTTGTAACGCATAGTTGGCGTGTGCGTTACGCAGACATTTTGATTGCCGACGGGATCGAGACCAGGTTCCACGCCGATGGCGACGCGCTTGCCGGGGCGCTGGCGCAAAGTTGGGAGCCAGTCGACGCCATCATTCTCGATCTCGCGTTGACGACGCCCGCCCTCGTGCCGCGGCTCGCCGCCGGACCGCGCCTGCTCGCCTTTGGCGATCCTGAGTTTGCCGGTGTCGCCCTGGCTGCCGGCGCGGACTTCCTGCCGGACGAGATCGGCGAGGCGGCGCTGCTCGTCGCGATCCACGAGGTTGAGGCCGAGGGAGGGCAACTGGCAGACGTTTCGGGACACCGCCCTTTTGCACGACCGTTGAGCGCGGAAGCGACGCGGATCGCCGATGCGCTCGCGCGCCTGGAAGCGGTGGCCGGCGAGGTGCCCGCGATCGATCCTGTTCGGGTGCGCCAGGCGATCCGTGCCCGCCGCGCGCGCGACCGCTATTTCCCTGCCGAACTGTTTGCCGAGCCGGCTTGGGATATGCTGCTCGATCTGGCTGCGGCCGCGGCCGAGGGAGTCAATGTCGCCGTCTCCAGCCTGTGCATCGCCGCCGCCGTGCCGACGACGACGGCGCTGCGCTGGATTCGGACATTGTGCGAGGTGGGGTTGTTCGAGCGCCGCGACGATCCGCACGATGCCCGCCGCGCTTTCATCCGTCTCAGCCCGCCAGCACTCGAGGCGATGGCGCGCTATCTCGCGCAGACGACGCAGCCGTGGCTGTGAGGAAGGCGGCGACTTCGGCTGCGGAGCGATCGGGCACCTCCTCCATCGGCAGGTGACCGACGTGGTCGTAGACGATGGTGCGTGACTGCGGGATGCCGTGCTGGAACCATGCGGTCGAAGCGACGGGGATCACCCGATCCTCGCGCCCCCACAGAATGAGGGTTGGCATCGTCAAGCGCTGCAGCGCGTCGGGCGCGGGTTGCGGATAGGGCAGCGACAGGCGGTCGATGGTCGCCGAGCGCTCGCCGGGATAGCGCAGCAGTTCCCAGTAGCGGTCGATCATCGCCGGCGTGACGATCGCCTGGTTACTGACTACACCGCGGAGCGACGAGGCGACGAGGCTCCGCGGCAGCAGCCCGCCGACGACATCCTGAACCACGGGCAGTCGCGCCAGCCGAAAGCCGAGCGGGATCTTGTCGCCGCCCTTGTACGGGGCACCCGACGCGTCCACCAGGATCAGCGCGCTCACCGTGTCCGGATGCGCGGCGGCGTAGCGCCAGGCCACGCCGCCGCCCATCGAGTTCCCCGCCAGCGCGAAGCGTTGGAGCTGCAGCGCGCGGGCAACTGCGTCGACAACCGCGACGTAGTGGGCGGTCGAGTAGTCGCGCTTGGGGTCGGGGCCGGTCAGGCCATGGCCGGGCAAGTCGAAGCGGACGATGCGGAAGCGGCCGCTCAGCCGGTCCACCCACGGCTGCCAGGTGTGCAGCGAGGCATCCGATCCGTGCAGCAGCACGAGCACCGGCGCGTCCCGCGGCCCCTCGTCGCGGAGGTGGACGGTGAGGCCGGGCAGCACCTCGACGAACTGCGACGGCGGGCCGCCGTACTTCGCCCGCAGCGTCGCCACCTCGATGTCGGGCACGCGCAGGACCAGCCACGCCCCGGCGAGCAGGATCGCCAGCCCGCCGACAATCAGCCCCGCCCATTGCGACGGCCGCAACCGCCGCCGGTTCGCCACTACAGCCGCTCCAGCCGGATCGGCAGGCCGTCCTTGGGCTTGGGGATCGGGAACATCTGGAAGTCGCAGCGATAGCCGTCGGGCACCGTCGCCCGGTACTGGCTCAGCAGCGTGTAGAAGAACGACTTCATCTGCATATAGGCGAAGTGCAGCCCCAGGCACATATGCGCGCCGCCGCCAAAGGGCACCCAGGCGTACTTGTGCCGCCCCTGAGAGCGGTTGTGGCTGAAGCGCGAGGGGTCGAACACCTCGGGCTCTTCCCAATACTCGGCCATGCGGTGCGTATACATCGGGTTGACGCCGACGTGGGTGCCGGCGGGGATGCGGAAGCCGCCGAACTCGAAGTTGCGCAGCGCCCGGCGCGGGATCGACGGCACCGGCGGCAGCAGGCGCAGCGCCTCCTTGAAGCACCACTCGGTCTGCTCGAGATCGCCGAGCCGTTCGAACGGCAGCGCGGGGCCGGCCTCAGCGCGGACGGCCATGATCTCGGTCCGCACCCGCTCCTGCCACTCGGGGTGGATGGCGAGGAAGTAGAGCGTGCTCGTCAGCGAGGAGGTCAGCGTGTCGTGCGCCGCCATCATCAGGAAGTTCATGTGGTCGATGATCTCCTGGTCGGTCAGGAGCTCGCCCGCCTCGTTCCGCGCGTTGCAGAACTGGGTGAAGAAGTCGTCGCCCGCCGCCCCCCGCCGCTTGGGGATCTCGCGGGCGAAGAAGCGGCTCATGAAGCGGTGCCCCTTGACGCCGCGCCCCATTGCCGTGCCGGGCAGGGGGAAGCGGACGATGCCGATCGACGCGGCGACCATCGCGACGAAGGCCTGGTTGATCGCATCCGCCTCCGGCCCCCAGTCGATGCCGAGGAACGAGGTCGCCGCCAGATCGAGGGTCAGCGCCTTAATCGCGGGGTAGAACCTGAACTCGGCGTCTGTCGGGAACGCGGCGATGCCCCGCGCGATGCCCTCGTTCAGCTGGCCGAGATAGTGGCGCATCGGCTCGGGCTTGAAGGCGACCGACAGCGTCCGTCGGTCGGCGCGGTGGTGGTCGAAGTCGAGCAGCATCAGCCCGCGCGGGAAGACCCGCCCGATCACCGGCGTCCAGCCAAGCTCGCTCGAGAACAGCTTGTCGCGGTCGAACAGGACCAGCTCGTTCGCCTCCGGCCCGATCAGGCCGACGTTCCAGCCACCGAAGTTGTTGACCCGGTAGACGCGGCCGAACTTCGCGACGTTGGCGGTGACGCCGGCGAGCGGGTCCTTGAGGAACTCGACCGTGCGGATCAGCGGCAGCGGGTGCGGCTTCAGCCCCGGCAGGTGCGCGAGGTCGCGATAGCCGGGCTCGTGCAGGTCCTTCGCCGCGGGCACGAAGGTGCGGACGGGGGCGTTCATCGCGGCGGCTCCGACAAAGTGCGGAGTGAGCATACGCGATTAAAGAGCCTGCGGGCAATGGCGGATCGGCAGGGATTCGAACCCTGGAGGAGCTTTGGACCCCTACACACTTTCCAGGCGTGCGCCTTCGACCACTCGGCCACCGATCCGTGGAGGCGGGCGGTAGCAGCGCGCCGGGCGAGCGGCAAGCCGTTGTCCGGGCGGCGCGGCTGCGGCAGGACGGCGGCATGGACCCCCGCCGCCTGTCCGACGAGCTCGTCCGCCGCATCCTGCTGGCCGATGCCCACGTCCTGGTGCTCGACAAGCCGGCGGGGCTGGCGGTGCATCCGGGTCCGGCGACGCCGCACAGCCTGGAGGCGCACCTGATCGCGCTGCGGCAGGGCTTCGTCCGGCCGCCGCAGCCGGCGCACCGGCTCGACCGCGACACCAGCGGCTGCCTCGTGCTGGCGCGCCACCCCAAGGCGCTGAAGCGGCTGACGGCGTTGTTCGCGGAAGGCCGCGTCGCCAAGACCTATTGGGCGATCGTCGACGGCGCGCCCGAGGCCGACGAGGGGACGGTCGACGCGCCGCTGGCCAAGGTGTCGAGCGCCGCGGCCGGCTGGCGCATGGTCGTCGACCCCGCCGGGCAGCGGGCGGTGACGCACTGGCGCGTGCTCGAGCGCGGCGCGCGGAGCCTCGTCGAGTTCCGCCCGGAGACGGGCCGCACCCACCAGATCCGCGTCCACGCCGCCAGCCTCGGCGCGCCGATCGCCGGCGATCCGGTCTATGGCGCGGGAAGGGGTCCGATGCTGCTCCACGCGCGGCGCGTGGTCGTGCCCTATGCCGAGGGCCGGCCGCCGCTCGACGCGACCGCGCCGCTGCCGCCGCACTGGCCGTAAGCGCGGGCGAAGTTCACGAAGTTCACACGGGCGACGATGTTGCGTGAGAGCGACCCGCTGGATGCGCCGGGGCGAAGTTCACGAAGTTCACGGTCGCGACGGTGTTGCGTGACAGCGACTCGCCGGACGCGCCGGGGCGAAGTTCACGAAGTTCACAGCCGGAACGGTGCTCCGTGACAGCGACTCGCTGGTCGAGCCGGCGTCACGCGATCAGCGATCGTGGGTTGAGAGTTGGCGGAGAGAAAGAGCGGGTCGTGCGGCCACGACCGGCGCAGCTTACTCCAAAACGGCGGCTGTAGGACAGGACAAAGGCCAGGCCGCTCAGGGAATGACCTCGCTCGCCGCGACCGGCGGCAGGCGGAAGCTGCCGTTGAGGAATGCCGGGCCGGGCAGATAGGCGCGGAAGATGAGGACGAAGCGCCCCTTCGGCGACGGCAGCCAGTTGACGACGCGCTCGCCCGACGGGGCGGCGGGCTGGACGAAGATGTCATAGCTGCCGTCGGCGTTCGGGCGGAGCTCGGGCGTGCGGTCGCCGACGGCGAAGCGCTTCGACGGCGTGTCGACGAAGAACAGCCGCCCGCCGGCGTCCTGCTCGTACATCGTCAGCGACCAGAAGGCGCCGACCGGCAGCTTGGGCGGCAGGTGGACGGTATAGGCCTTCGCCCCCGTCAGCGGCGCACCGGCGGCGTCGGCCTTCGCCGTCAGGTAGACCGCCTCGGTCCGCGGCAGGGCACCGAGGCCGCCCAAGGCGACGCAGGCGCGGGCGGCGTCGTCCCGGTCGCCGTACTGGCCGATGCCCTCGCCGGGGTAGGTCCAGCCGTCGACGGTCGTGCCGGTCTCGGCTAGCCCGCCCTTCACCTCGGCGCGCAGCGCCGGCAGCGCCGCGTCCCAGCGGGCGATGGTCTCGGGCGACGCAGGAGCGCCGGGCGCAAGGTTGAGCGCGGCGAAGGCGCGGGCGCGGTCGGGCAGGGGATTGCGGGCGAGCGCCTCGTCGACGACGGCGAGGAAGGTCGCCGCGTCCGGGATCGCCGTCGGCACCGACCTGACCGGCACCGGTGGTGCGTGGCTGTCGGTAACCGACAGGCTGAAGCCGCGGATCAGCCCCGTCGCCGCCGCCAGGTCGTCGGGACCATTGACGAGCACGCGCACCAGCAGCCACGCGTCGTTGGTCGGCGAGCGCAGCACCGTCGTCTGCGGCGGCGGCGTGCCGGTCCACCCCGGCCCGGCGATCAGATAGCGTCCGCCCCGCCCACCGCCGCGCGTGCCGACGATGGCGACGTTGTCGGTGTAGAGGTCCATCAGCGCCGCCGAATGATAGCGGCCGGGGATCGCCGGCGTGTCGAGGATGACCGGGCCGCCGGCGAGGTCGAGCCACGCGCTCGAATAGAGCGTGTCGTTGTTCGGCGTCGTCACGTCGCGGGTCGTCGCGTCGGCAAGCGCGGTGCGGGCGTAGAGGTGGTTGACGCCGGGCGCGCCCATCGCTTCGACCTTGCTGACCTGCAGCTGCCGCGTCCGCATCATCTCGTAGACCGGCAGGGCGAAGGCATAGGCGGCGCGGAGGTCGGCGCGCTTGTCGGCTTGAGCGGCCGGCGCGACGGGGTCGGCCGGTGCTGGACCGGCGGGGGCAGTCGCCGCCGGAGCCGCCGGCGCGGGTGAGACGGCAGGGGGCGGGGCGGGGTCGGCCGGGGCGGCGGCCGCGCTGCCGGGAACGTCGACCGTGCCGATCGGCGCGTCGGCCGGGCGGACCGGCGGCGATGCCGCGGCGGGTGCCTCGGCCGCGGCCGGATCGGCGGGAGCGGCGGCTGGCGGCGGGGCCACGGCCGCCTTCTTGTGCCGGCCGAACAGCGGCACCTTGGGCGGGTCGCTCCACGCCGGGGCGGCGAGGGCGAGGCCAAGCAGCAGGCCAGGAAGCACGGTCGTCACGCGGCGCATCACTTGCCCCCTTTTCTTGAGGGCAAGCTATGGCCGGGGCTGGAAACCGCGTCCAGTCCGGTGCAGGGTGCCGCAAACGTCAACCTGCCGGGGAGAGAGACATGGACGCCTATATCGTCGCCGCCGCGCGCACCGCCGGCGGCCGCCGCGGCGGGCGGCTGACTGGTTGGCACCCGGCCGACCTCGCGGGGCAGGTCCTGGACGCGCTGGTCGACCGCACGGGGGCCGACCCGGCGCTGGTCGAGGACGTCATCATGGGCTGCGTCAGCCAGTTCGCGCAGCAGTCGGGCAACGTCGCGCGCAACGCCGTCCTCTCCTCCAAGCTGCCCGAGAGCGTGCCGGGCACCAGCGTCGACCGCCAGTGCGGCAGCAGCCAGCAGGCGCTCCACTTCGCCGCCGCGACGGTGATGAGCGGGCAGATGGATGTCGTCATCGCCGCCGGCGTCGAATCGATGACGCGCGTGCCGATGGGCATGGCCGGTAAGCTCGCGCACGAGGCGAACCTGGGCTCGCCGTTCGGCGGGCCGGGGATGCGCGCACGCTATCCGGGCGTCCAGTTCAGCCAGTTCACCGGCGCGGAGATGCTGGCGGCCAAGCACGACCTGTCGAAGGACACGCTCGACGCCTTCGGCTTCGCCAGCCAGCAGAAGGCGGCCGCCGCCGCCAAGGCGGGCGCGTTCGATGCCGAGATCGTGGCCGTCGAGGTCGAGCTGCCCGACGGGTCGCGCGAGCCGCACACGGTCGACGAGGGCATCCGCTTCGACGCGACGCTCGAGGGGGTGAAGGGCGTCAAGCTGATCTCCGAAGGCGGGCGGCTGACGGCGGCGACGAGTTCCCAGATCGCCGACGGCGCGAGCGGGGTCATGGTCGTCAACGAGCGCGGGCTGAAGGCGCTCGGCGTGCAGCCGCTGGCGCGCATCCACCACATGACGGTGGTCGGCGAGGACCCGGTCATCATGCTCGAAGCCCCGATCGGGGCGACGAAGAAGGCGCTCCAGCGGGCGGGGATGCGCGTCGACGACATCGACCTGTTCGAGGTCAACGAGGCGTTCGCAAGCGTGCCGCTGGCGTGGCTGAAGGAGACGGATGCCGACCCGGCGCGGCTCAACGTCAACGGCGGGGCGATCGCGCTGGGGCACCCGCTCGGCGCGTCGGGCACCAAGCTGATGACGACGCTGGTCCATGCGTTGCGCGCGCGGGGCAAGAAGTGGGGCTTGCAGACGATGTGCGAGGGCGGCGGGCTGGCGAACGTAACGATCGTGGAGGCGTTCTAGCCTCTGCTCCCTCCCCCCACGGCGCGGTACGCGCCGTAGAGCGGGGAGGGTCGGGGTGGGGGCGGGTGCCGTGGAGGCTGCCGTCGCCCGCCTCGGACCGCGTTCCCCCACCCCGGCCCTCCCCGCTCTACCGGCTTCGCCGGTGGGGGGAGGGAGAAGGAAGAGTCGATGACCGACTTCACCCAGATCCGCTACGCCGCCCACGACGGCATCGCCACCATCACCCTGTCGCGGCCCGACAAGCTCAACGCCTTCACCGGCACGATGATGGCCGAGCTGATCGCCGCCTTCGACGCCACCGATGCCGACGACGCCATCCGCGCGGTCATCGTCACCGGCGACGGCCGCGCCTTCTGCGCCGGGGCGGACCTGTCGGCGGGCGCGGCGACGTTCGACTATGAGGCGCTGGGCCACGGCGGCCCGACGCGCGCCGACGGCACCACCGACTACAGCCACGAGGCGGTGCGCGACGGCGGCGGGCGGGTGACCTTGCGCATCTTCCAGTCGAAGAAGCCGGTCATCGCCGCGATCAACGGGCCCGCCGTCGGCATCGGCATCACCATGACGCTGGCGATGGACATCCGCATCATGGCCGACACCGCGCGCGCCGGCTTCGTCTTCGCCCGCCGCGGCATCGTGCCGGAAGCGGCGTCGAGCTGGTTCCTGCCGCGCA
>JAFARM010000081.1 GCA_019245455.1 Sphingomonadaceae bacterium
GCGGGCGCTGCGCCGCCCGCGGCCGGCCTTCCGCTGGGCGCTCGGCGGGCTCGCCGCTTCGCTCGCCGCCGGCCTCGTGCTGCTGACGCCGGCGCACGCGCCGCACCACGCGCCGATGCCGGCGGTCGACGACGCCACCGCCTTCGCCCAGGTCTTCACCCCCACGCCCGATGAGGAGCAGTCGCTATGAGGATGCTGATCGCCGCGGCGCTGCTCGCCGCCGGCGTCCCCGCTGTCGCACAGGTCGCGCCGCCGCCGGGCGAGATGGCCGATGGCGGCGAGCGGCACGGCAACCCGATGTTCGCCGGCATGAGCGAAGCCGGCCGGGCGACGATGCGCGCGGCGCTGCGCTCGGCCGACCCGCGCGCCGACAAGGCGGCGACGGCGGCGGCGCGCGACCGGATGCTGGCGATCCTCGAGGCCGACCGGCTCGACGTGCCGGCGCTCCGCCGGGCGATGGACGACGAGCGCGAGGCGGCGAACGCGGCGAAGGTGCGCCACCAGGCGGCGCTGGTCGCCGGGCTGCAGCAGCTCTCGCTCGCCGACCGCCGGGCGTTCGTCGCCAATGCCCGCGCCATTCGCGAACGCATCGCCGACCGCGTCGGCGAGGGGCGGATGGGCGGCTGGCAGGGCCGGCGCGGCCAGGGCATGGCCGGCCCGGGAATGCCGCCGCCGCAGTGACGCTCAGGGGCAGTAGCCGGTCTGGACGGCGATGCGGTCCCACACCGCGCCCGCCAGCCGTGCCGCGACCGGGCCGGGCGTGCCGTCGCCGACGGGCGCGCCGTCGATCCGCACCACCGGCAGCACCGGGACCGTCGTCGAGGTGATCAGCGCCTCGTCGGCGGCGCGCGCCTCGGCGACGGCGAACGGGCGCTCCTCGACACGCACCTGCAGCCCCTCGGCCGCCTCGATGACGGCCGCGCGCATGACGCCAGGCAGGACGCGCGAGGTCAGCGGCGGCGTGACGAGGACGCCGCCCGCGACGATCCAGGCGTTGGTCGACGCGCCCTCCGCCACCGTGTCGTCGCGCCCCACCAACCACGCTTCGAACGCGCCCGCGCCCCGCGCCGCCTGCTTGGCGAGGACGTTCGCCAACAGGCCGGTGGTCTTGATGTCGCACCGCCCCCAGCGGTCGTCGGGCACGGTGACGACGGCGACGCCCTTCGCCTGCTGCGCCACGCGCTGGGCGAAGTCGAACGGGCGCACGGTCATCGCCAGCGTCGGCCGCATCCCTGCGGCAAAGGCGTGGTCGCGCCGGGCGGTGCCGCGCGTCACCTGGATGTAGAGCAGCGCCTCGCGCGCGCGGTTGAGGGCGATCAGGCGGCGGGCTGTGAGCCCCAGCGCCGCCTCCGTCATCGGCACAGGGATGCCGAGTTCGCCGAGGTTGCGCGCCAGCCGCGTCGCGTGCCCGTTCCAGTCGAGCAACCGCCCGTTCAGCACCGCCACCACTTCGTAGACGCTGTCGGCGAACTGCAGCCCGCGGTCCTCGACGTTGACGGCGGCGGCGGCGAGCGGGACGACCCGGCCGTCGACATAGGCTAGGCGTGGCATTCGGCTCCTTTCCGCGGCGGCGCGTTGGGCGCTAGACCGATGGCGTGAGGGAGTCACTATGGCCGCAGCGCAGATCGTCTGGTTCAGGAACGACCTTCGCCTCGCCGCCCAGGCGGCGGTGCGCGCCGCGGCGGCGGCGGGGCCGGTCGTCGCCGTGTACGTCCTCGACGACGCGACGCCGGGCGAGTGGCGGATCGGCGCGGCCCAGCGATGGTGGCTGCACCACAGCGTCGCGGCGCTGGCGGCGGACCTCAGGGCGATGGGCGGGGCGCTGGTTCTCCGCCGCGGCGTGCCGGGAGACGTGCTGCCGGAGATCGCCGCCGCGACCGGCGCGACCGCGGTCCACGCCTTGCGCGCCGTCGAGCCGTGGGCGAAGGCGCAGGAAGCGGCGGTCGCCGAGCGCCTCGACCTCCGCCTCCACGACGGGGCCTATCTCGCGCCGCAGGGGGCGGTGACGGCGGGCGGGGGCAAGCGCTACCGCATCTTCACGCCGTTCTGGAACGCGCTCCTGAAGCAGATGCCGCCGCCGCCACCCGCGCCCGCGCCGATGATCCGCTTCGCCGCCCCGCCGCCGTCGGAAACCCTCGCCGACTGGCACCTGCTGCCGACTAAGCCCGACTGGGCCGGAGGGTTCAACGTGTGGACGCCGGGCGAGGCGGGCGCGCACGCGGCGCTCGACGCCTTCGCCGCCAACGTCCGTGCCTATGACCACGGCCGCAACCTGCCCGCCGAGGCGCTGACCAGCCGCCTGTCGCCCCACCTGCACATGGGCGAGATCAGCCCCGCGCAGGTGTGGCACGCGCTGCACAGTGCTGCCGGCGACCATGCGCTGCCCTTCCTGCGCGAGATCGGCTGGCGCGACTTCGCCGCGGGACTCGTCGATCAGTTCCCCGACGTGGCGACGGTGCCGGGCCGCTCGGCCTTCGCCCGCTTCCCGCACCGCGACGCACCCTACGACCTCGCGGCGTGGCAGCGCGGCCGCACCGGCTACCCGATCGTCGACGCCGGGATGCGCCAGCTGTGGGCGACGGGGTGGATGCACAATCGCGTGCGGATGATCGCCGCGTCGTTCCTGGTGAAGCACCTGCTGATCGACTGGCGCTGTGGCGAGCGCTGGTTCTGGGACACGCTAGTCGACGCCGATCTCGGCAACAACAGCCTGGGCTGGCAGTGGATCATGGGATCGGGGGTCGATTCGTCGCCGTTCACCCGCATCTTCGCCCCCGTCGGCCAGAGCGAGAAGTTCGACGCCGCCGGCCGCTACATCCGCGAGTGGGTGCCCGAACTGGCGAAGTTGCCCGATGCGGCCATCCACGCGCCGTGGCAGGTGGACGCCGCCACGCTGGCGGCCGCAGGAGTCAGGCTCGGCGACACTTACCCGAAGCCCATCGTCGATCACGCCGCCGCCCGCGCCCGAGCGCTGGCGGCGTATGCGAGCTTAAGAACTTAGACACTCCCGGCGCGCGGGAGCTGCCTAGATGCTCGCCGCGAGCGGGGGGATCAGACGATGCCTCAGCGCGACGATGGCGCGCAGACGTGGGCTCAGTCCTGGAGCATCAGCGGCAATCCGTGCCTTCCGGCCATCCGCTCGGCGACTGTCACATTGGCCATGCCGATGATCAGGCTCATGAAGCCGACCAGCACCGCGTCGATCAGCAGCATCGCGCCGGCGACGACACCGGGCCTGGCGACGGCCCCATAGCCCAAGGCGTAGTGCAGGATCATGAACGGCAGGATGGCGAGGATCGTCAGGGCAAGGCCCCAGACCAGGCTGCCGCGGCTGGCGCTCAGCGACCGGCGCCAGGTCGCGGCCGGCTCGGCGACGGCCGCACCGGCGAACCAGTAGGACAAGGCGACGTTCAGCACCGTTCCGCCGAGCAATAGGACTAGGCCGATGACCGCGATTACCGCCCTCGGCCAGCCGCTGCCCGGCAGGTAGCGTTCCCCGGCCAAGGTGACGATCGTGCTGGCGACGCCGAACAGGACGACGGCGGCGAAGCGACGCCACGCGCGCGGAGCCGACCGCGTCGCCGCCGCGGCCGATCGACCGATGACGAAGCGCGCCGTCCAGAACAGCATCAGCATGAGGACGATGACCTTGGCGACGCCCGCGGCCATCCGCGCCGGATGCCACTGCGTCGCGA
>JAFARM010000188.1 GCA_019245455.1 Sphingomonadaceae bacterium
GTCATCGCGTTGACCAGGATGTTGCCGTTGTAGGCGGGGTGAAAGTTGGTCTCGCCGCCGACCGTCGGCACGCCGACGCAGTTGCCGTAGCCGCCGATGCCGGCGACGACGCCCTTGACCAGATGCTTCATCCGCGGCGCGTCGGGCGCGCCGAACCGCAGCGCGTTCATGTTCGCCACCGGCCGCGCGCCCATGGTGAAGACGTCGCGCAGGATGCCGCCGACACCCGTCGCCGCCCCCTGGTAGGGCTCGATGAAGCTCGGGTGGTTGTGGCTCTCCATCTTGAAGATCGCCGCGTCGCCGTCGCCGATGTCGATGACGCCGGCGTTCTCGCCGGGGCCGCAGATGACCCACGGCGCTTCGGTCGGAAGCTTCTTCAGGTGCCGCCGGCTCGACTTGTAGCTGCAGTGTTCCGACCACATGACCGAGAAGATGCCGAGCTCGAGCAGGTTCGGCGTGCGCCCCAGGCTGGCGACGACCGCCTCGTACTCGGCCGGGCTGAGCCCGTGGTCGGCGATCGTTTGCGGGTTGATCTCGGGCGCGGCGTCGGTCATGCGCGCGGGCATAGCGAAGCCCTGACGAACTGTCATTCCCTCGTCCCGATGTTCCTGCTATGTTCAGCGGCGACTCGACAGGGAGCAACGGACATGACCGACATCCGCGCGATCGCCGCCGACATGGTGGCGATGACCAAGGCCGGCGACTTCCACATCGGCGAGAAATACTGGGCCGACGACGTCGTCTCGATCGAGGCGATGGACGGCCCGATGGCGCGCCTCGAAGGACGCCAGGCGGTCGAGGGCAAGAGCGCGTGGTGGTATGCCAACCACGAGGTCCACGGCACCGAGACCTTCGGCCCCTATGTCAACGGCGACCAGATCGCCATCCGCTGGACGATGGACATCACCAACAAGGAATCGGGCCAGCGGATGCAGATGGACGAGGTCGCGCTGTACACGATCCGCGACGGCAGGATCGCCGAGGAGCGCTTCTTCTACTGAACAGGGAAGAATACCCGGATCATCACGTTCTCAGCTTGCCCTGCATCAATAGGAGCACGCTGAGTACGTGCTTGATGTCGCGGTCTGCATCGGTGCGCGCCGCGCGCCATTGCTCGATCGCGCGCTCGACGCGAGCAATTAGAGTTCGGGCATCGTTCTCGCTTAGCGAGGTATTTAGATCATAGTCGGCATCGTGCCGCTGGCTCTGTGCGGCTGCGAAGACGCTTGCCAAGGAGCGGACAAACCGGGGAGACAGAACAGGACCGTCTTGTTCCCCCCGTCGCACGAAGTCTGCCACGTCGGCCGCGACGTGTTGCCCCGACAGCTTGTTCAGCGTCCTTAAAAGCCCGTCGTGCGGGAAGCTCCGAGCCAGAATGCGCCGGCGACGAGCTTCCGCTGCGGTCTTGCCAACGATTCGGCAAGTAGCTTCGTCGATAATGAAGTGGAAGAGAGCGTAGTAGGCCGTGGAGATACTGCGACGGACCCGAGCACGTGCCATTCGTCCACGCTCGCCCGGGTTCCGATGGATGAGCAGTCGCGCTGCCGCAAGCAACTCCGCGTCAAGGCTTGCCACTAAGCTGCCTCTGGGAAACGAACACTCGCGAACCTGCCGTCTATCTTGTCCAAAGCGTCTTCAATTGCTTCCTGCAGCGCGATCATCCTGTCGGTATTTATCGTTTCAGGCTTTCGTAGTTTGAGATTGATACGAATGAAAGGCGGCTCAGCGTCGTCGCTGGGATCGATGTCAATGCCTTGGAGCTTATCCGAAAGTCCGACATAAGCGACGATATCTCTAACCACCGTCTTCAACGCCTCGTCGGAGGCTCGGCGTGCATCATCGATAGCCATACGCGCTTCTAGTCCTCTGTCGCGGAATCGTCCAGCAGAGTGGGAATGACAAGCGCCCCGTCGCTGCTTAAGCTTGGCGCGAGGGGGGCGGCGATGGACCATGCGACCGGACTGAAGACGCAGATCGTCGTCGTCGGCGGCGGCGCCGGGGGGTTGGAACTCGTCGCCAAGCTCGGCCGCGCGCTCGGCAAGGCCCTCTACGACATCATCCTCGTCGACAAGGCGCAGACGCACATCTGGAAGCCGCTGCTCCACGAGGTCGCGGCCGGGTCCTTGGACGCCAACATGGACGAGGTCGGCTACCGCGCCCATGCCCAGCGCTGGGACTACCGCTTCTTCGACGGCGCGCTCGAGGCTATCGACCGCGACGCGCGCCAGATCGTCATCGCGCCGATCGTCGAGGACGGGGTCGAGATCGTCGGCCGCCACCGCATCCGCTACGACTATCTCGTGCTCGCCGTCGGCTCGGTGTCGAACGATTTCGGCACGCCCGGCGTGCGCGAGCACTGCCTGTTCCTCGACGAGCGCGCCCAGGCAGACCGCTTCCGCCGCCGCCTGCTCAACCAGTGCCTGCGCGTGTCGCGGGCGGTCGCCGCCGATCCGGCATCGCCGGCGACGGTCGAGATCGTCATCGTCGGGGCCGGCGCGACCGGCGTCGAGCTCGCCGCCGAACTGCACAACGCGGCCGACAGCCTCGCCACCTACGGGCTCGAAGTGTTCGACGCCGCCCGGCTGCGGACGACGATCGTCGAGGCGGGACCGCGTATCCTGCCGGCGCTGCCGGAAAAGCTCGCCGACGCGGCGCGGAGCGAGCTCGAGGCGATCGGCGTCACCGTCCGCACGGCCGAGATGGTGACCGAAGCGCGCGCCGACGGCATCGTCACGCGCAGCGGCGACCATATCCCGGCCGACCTGATGGTGTGGGCGGCCGGCGTCCGCGGGCCGGCGCTGCTCGACGGCGTCGGCGGGCTGGAGACGACCCGCGGGCACCAGCTCGTCGTCGGGCCGACGCTGCAGACGACGCGCGACCCGCGCATCTTCGCGATCGGCGACTGCGCCTGCTTCGTGCCGCCAGGGGCCGAGCGGCCGGTGCCGCCGCGGGCGCAGACGGCGCACCAGATGGCGTCGGTCGCCTATCACAACATCCGCGCGATGATCGCCGGCAGGCCGTTGCAGCCGTTCCGCTACAACGACCACGGCAGCCTCGTCAGCCTGGCGCGCTACGCCACCGTCGGCAGCCTGATGGGCAACCTCGTCGGCGGCAAGATGGCGGTCGAGGGGCGGCTGGCGCGCTTCGTCTATATGTCGCTCTATCGGATGCACCTGCTCGCCATCCACGGCTGGCTGCGCGGGCTGGTGCTGATCGCCATCGGCCACGTCAACGCCGTCCTGCGGCCGAAGCTGAAGCTGCACTGACCTTGCCGGCCGCGCCGGCCGCCCCTAACGATGGCGCGATGCTCGACACGCAGCCGACCCTGACGGGTCCGACCGTCGTCCTCCGTCCGCTCGCCGCCGGCGACTGGGAGCCGCTGTTCGCCGTCGCCGCCGACCCGGCGATCTGGGCGATCCACCCGGCGCACGATCGCTGGCAGGAGCCGGTGTTCCGCCGCTTCTTCGACGAGGCGCTGGCGAGCGGCGGCGCGCTCGTCGTCCTCGACCGGGCGACGCGCGCGGTGATCGGATCGTCGCGCTTCGACTTCGCGCGCGTCCGGGCGGGCGAGGTCGAGATCGGCTGGACCTTCCTTGCCCGCAGCCACTGGGGCGGCGCGACCAACCGCGAGGTCAAGGCGCTGATGGTCGGCCACGCGCTGCCGTCGGTCGACCGCGTCATCTTCCGCGTCGGCGACACCAACCTGCGCTCGCGCCGGGCGATGGAGAAGATCGGCGCGGTGCTGACCGACCGCAGCGACACGGCCGAGATGGCGGGCAGCACGATCCGCCACGTCATCTACGCCATCGACCGCATCGCGTTTGCGGCGGGCCCGCTATATACGTTCAATGATCGCGAGGGGAAAACGGCGAATGACTGGACGCCGGCCGAAGACCAAGCGCAGCGCGAGCTTTTGCTTGGCTGGCATGAGCTGAGCCCGGGAGACATTTGATGCATTGAAGTCGCGCTGCGCGAGCCGGGCGTCAGGGTTTCCACGGTCGAGGGATCGCCGCATAGCCGTTTCTGGCAACAGGCCATCGTGCTCGGCTGGGCCCGTAATGTGAGCCCGCAGCTCGACCTATCGATGATCCCGCCGGAAGCCCGTCCAGTAATACTTGCATTCGAGGTCACGGCGAGCGGGCGTTACTGGTTGCCCCGATTCATGGCCGCGAAAAATCTGCGCTACGGGACGCGCTATCAGTCGATCCGGTAATGGCCGCCATCCCGAGCGGAATCGTTAGAGCGGCTGTCGCCTCATTCGACAAATTCCGCCAGCTCCGGG
>JAFARM010000007.1 GCA_019245455.1 Sphingomonadaceae bacterium
GTGCACGGATTTGCAGTCCGTTACGTCACCACTCCGCCATCGGGCCCGGTACGCTTGCCCGGCCAGCCCTTAGCCATATCGCTTGGCGAGGGCAACCGTCGCCGCTAGGACGCCAGGCCACGGGGGACGCGGTGGCGCTTGACGGGCACTGTGTTACGCTTATAACTCACCCGGACAGTGGAGCGGGCGCAGCGATGATGGCGGACGAACGGCGCGAGGCGATGATCGACCGGCAGCTGCGGCCGACCGGGGTCAATGACGCGGGCGTGCTCGCCGCCTTCCGCGCCATCGACCGCGCGCGCTTCGTGCCGCCGGCGGCCGAACCCCTCGCCTATGCCGACGCCGCCGTGGCGATCGCGCCGGGCCGCGTCCTGCTCGAGCCGATGATCCTGGGGCTGCTCCTGACCCACGCCCGCGTCCGCGCCGGCGAGCGGGTGCTCGTCGTCGGCGCCGGCACCGGCTATTCCGCCGCCGTCCTCGCCGCGATGGGCGCGCGCGTCACCGCGCTCGAGGTCGACGCCGGGCTGGCGGCGACGGCGCGCGGCCTGGTCCGCGATGCCGAGGTCGTGACCGGCGCGCTCGAGGCCGGCTGGCCGGGGAACGCGCCCTACGACCTGATCCTGATCGACGGCGCGGCGGCCGAGCTGCCGCCCGCGCTGCTCGCGCAGGGCGACGGCGGGCGGCTGGCCGGCGTCATCGTCGACGGCGGCGTCGCCCGTGCCACCGCCGGGCGCATCGTCGGCGGCCGCTTCGCCGGCACCGCCTTCGCCGAGACCGGGGCGCCGGTCCTGCCCGGCTTCGCCCGCGCGCCGGCGTTCGTGTTCTGATGCGCCTTCGGCTTTCCGCGGCGCTCGCCGCCCTGACGCTTGCCGCGCCGGCCGGCGCCGAGACCCTGCCCGAGGCGCTGGCCGAAGCCTATGCGACCAATCCGCAGCTCGCGGTGCAGCGGGCGACGGTGCGCCAGGCCGACGAAGGCGTGCCGCAGGCGCTCAGCGCCGCCCGGCCGACGCTCACCGCGACCGGCGTCGCCCAGCAGAGCGGCGAGCATTTCGACAAGGACGGCGGCCGCTATTACCAGGGCGCGCTCAGCCTCAACCAGTCGCTGTACCGCGGCGGGCGGACCCGGACGGCGGTCAGCGCCGCGGAAAACCGCATCCTGGCCGCCCGCGCCCGGCTGCGCGCGACCGAGGACACCGTCCTGCTCGACGTCGTCACCGCCTATGCCGACGTCATCCGCTATGCCGCCGTCGTCGAGCTCAACCAGAACCAGGTCAAGGTGCTGGCGCGCGAGCAGCAGCAGAGCCGCGACCGCTTCGAGGTCGGCGACCTGACGCGCACCGACGTCGCCCAGGCCGACGCGCGGCTGGCCAATGCCCAGTCGAACCTGGTCGTCGCCCAGGGCCAGCTGACGACGGCGCGCAACGCCTATGCCCGCGTCGTCGGCCACTTTCCCGGCACGCTCAGCCCGCTGCCGCCGCTGCCCGTCCTGCCGGGCACGGTCGGCCAGGCGGTCGACCTTGCCAACGCCAACAACCCGTCGCTGATCGCCGCGCGCTTCGACGAGGCGGCGGCGCGCTTCGACGTCGAGACGCTCGAGCGCCAGCGCCGGCCGAGCCTCAGCGCCGGCGTCGGGGCCAACTACACCTATGTCCAGTCGGGCACCGGCGGCTTCACGACCACGACCGCGACCGGCACCACCGGGACCGGCGGCAGCACGGGAACGTCGGCGATCGGCAGCGGCACGGTCAGCGGCGACGGCGGCCAGTTTTCGCAGACCGCCGGGCTGACGCTGTCGGTGCCGCTGTACCAGGCCGGGCTCAACGGGTCGCAGATCCGCGCCGCGCAAGCGGTGCGCAGCCAGTTCATGGAGCAGATCGGCGTCACCGGCCGCCAGGTCGCCGAGACGGCGGAGAACGCCTTCACCTCGGTCGCCACCGCGCGCGCGGTCATCGCCGCGTCGGAAAGCTCGGTCCGCGCCAACACGCTGGCCTTGGAGGGCGTCAACCAGGAGAATCTGGTCGGCACGCGCACCGTTATCGAGGTGCTGAACGCCGAGCAGGAGCTGCTCGTCGCCCGCGTCAACCTGGCGGCGGCGCAGCGCGACGAGTATGTCGCCGGCTACACCCTGCTCGCCGCCGTCGGGCAGGCGGAAAGCGACGTGCTCGGCGTGCCGGCCGAGCGCTTCGACGCCGAAAGCAACGCCGCCCGCGCGCGCCACCGCTGGAGCGACAGCGCGATCGACCCCGATCCCGCGCCGCTGCCCCTGCCGGCGGCGGCGAGCGCGTCGCGGTCGGTGCCGATCGGGCCGCCGCGGCCGTGAGCGGCGACGGCCTGCCGCCGGGCATCGCCGCGATCATGGCCGCGCTCCGCCAGGAGGTCGCCGCCCCGCCCGAACCGCTGCCCGACGAGGAACCGGCCGAACCCGCGGCGGTGCCGCCCGATGCACCGCCAGCGGCGACGATCCCGCCACCGCCGCCCGCCCTGGCGATCGACGCCGAGGCGCGCGCGCTGCTCGCGCCGATGCTCAAGGACTGGCTCGACCGCAACCTGCCCGAGATCGTCGAGCGCACGGTGCTGGCCGAGCTGCGCCGCCTGACCGGCGACGCCTGACCTGCTGCCTGGTCCACCGACGCAGCGCACGGGCTGCCGGCGATTGACAGCGGCGTCCGCGTCGCCTAACGACGCCGCTTCCCGCGCACGGCCCTTGCCGCGCGCGCCCTGATGATTTGACCAAGGCCAGGCAGACAATGTTCGCGATCGTGCGCACGGGCGGCAAGCAGTATCGGGTCGCCGCCGACGACAGGATCCTCGTCGAGAAGCTCGACGGGGCGGCCGGCGACACGGTCCAGCTCGAGACGCTGCTGTCGGGCGAGGGGGCGACGCTGGGCACCGCCGCCGTCACGGCCGAGATCGTCGCCCAGACCAAGGCCGACAAGGTCATCATCTTCAAGAAGAAGCGGCGTCACAACTATCGCCGCAAGAACGGGCATCGGCAGCAGCTGACGCTCCTCAAGATCGTTTCGGTAGGTTAAGTCCCATGGCTCACAAGAAAGCAGGCGGCTCGTCGCGCAACGGCCGCGACTCGGCCGGGCGCCGCCTCGGCGTCAAGACCTTCGGCGGCCAGGAGGTCACCGGCGGCTGCATCATCATCCGCCAGCGCGGGACGAAGGTCTATCCGGGCCGCAACGTCGGGCTGGGCCGCGACCACACGCTGTTCGCGACCGCCCCGGGCGTCGTCACGTTCCACGCGGGCCGGCTGGGGCGCAAGTACGTCAGCGTCGATCCCAAGCTTGCGAGCAACGACCCGACCGAGCCGGCGGCCATCGCCGCCGAGTAATCCCGCGGGCCTGTCCGGGCGCGCGCTGCCCGGAAACAGTGTAGAAGCCCCGCGATGAAGTTCCTCGACCAGGCCAAGATCTATCTCCGCTCCGGCGCGGGCGGCGACGGGGCGGTGTCGTTCCGCCGCGAGAAGTTCGTCGAGTTCGGCGGTCCCGACGGCGGCGACGGCGGCAAGGGCGGGGATATCGTCTTCGAATCGGTCGCCGGCCTCAACACGCTGATCGACTTCCGCTACACCCAGCATTTCAAGGCGGAGCGCGGCCATCACGGCATGGGCCGCGAGCGCACCGGGGCGAGCGGCACCGACCTCGTCATCAAGGTGCCGGTCGGCACGCAGGTGATCGACGACGAGGACGGCGAGACGCTGCTCGCCGACTTCACCGCGCCCGGCCAGCGGCTGACCCTGCTCCGCGGCGGCGAGGGCGGACGCGGCAACACCTTCTTCAAGACCTCGACCAACCGTGCGCCGC
>JAFARM010000034.1 GCA_019245455.1 Sphingomonadaceae bacterium
GATGGCGGCTCGTCGGTGCGGAGCCAGTGCGACACGCCGTCCTCGACGATGATCAGCGCGCGGTGGCCGCGGCGGACCCGCTCGACGAGCGCGGTGTCCATGCCGCGCGCAACCGTCAGCGTCGCCGCCTCCGCTGTGTCGGCAAAGCCGTAGCCGAGCGCCTCCAGCCGAGCGCGCAGTTCGTCGTCGTCGCTCCACAGGCCGCCGATCTCGGGCGGCGCGGCGGGCGGATAGAGGCTGAACGCCTCATAGTTGCGGGCGAGGGTGTGGTTCTTGGCGTCCTTCAAGGTCAGGCGCAGCGTCGCTGCCACGGCCGCCGGCACCTCGGGCAAGGTGATGCCGACGCCGGGGATCGCCGCTACCCGGTTCGCTCCCGTCGCCGGCACCGGCACCTTGCCCGACAGGCCGAGCGGCTCGAGGCTCCACTCGAGCACTGCGCCCGGCCCGACGAAGCCGCCGCCCGTCGCCAACTGCGGCGCGAAGTCGAGGCTCTCCCCCGCCCAATAGCCCCAGCGGCGGAAGCCGGGCAGGACGACGACGTCGGCGTTGATGTCGGCGAACGGCGCATGGAAGGCACGCAGGTTGCGCTCCATGTCCATCAGCCCGTTCGATTCCCAGTAGATGTCGGTCAGCTCGGTGATGACATAGCCCTGGATCGAGGCCGACGCGCGCAGCTTCTCGATCTGGTACTTCAATCCGGTGAACTGGAACCACTGCGTCGCCGAAATGAAGGCATCGAAGCTGCCGAAGGCGCGGTCGAGGAAATAGCTGCGGTAGCGCTGCTCGAGGCCCTTGGGATAGGCGACGCCCTCGCCCCAGTGCGCGCCGGTCTCGAACCACCACGGGTCGGTGGTGCCGCCGCGGCGGAGGTCGCGCGGGTGCGGCAGGCCCCAGACGCCGAACTCGGAACAGACCAGCGGCTCGTCGCCGCGCCGCTCGGCGTCGCCGTGGGGCGAGAAGGTCCAGTCCTCGCGCGCGGCGAAGCGGTCGGTCAGCGTGTCCCACTCGGAGCGCCGGTCGGGGACGCCGCGGTAGTAGTGATAGTCCTCGACGTCGGTCTTGACGTGGAAGTTGGGGAAGCAGGCGGAGTTGTCGACCGCCAGCCGGCTGGGGTCGTGCGCCTTCAGCCAGTCGTACTGGTCGATCAGCCACCGCCGGTGGTCGGGGTCCTCGGTCAGGCGGGTGCCCCAGTCCTCGTTGATGATCGTCCAGGCGATGATCGACGGGTGGTGGCCGTCGCGGGCGATGATCCCCTCCGCCGTCGCCCGCGCACGCGCCGCGGCCTTGTCGCTGAACCGCTCGAAGTTGGGGAACTCGGTCCAGACCAACAGGCCGAGCCGGTCGCACACGTCGTAGTAGAGCGGGTCGGGCACCTTGATGTGGCAGCGGATGGTGTTGAGCCCCAGCGCCTTCGCCTTCCTGAACTGATCCTCGAGGTAGGCGAGGTTGGGGACGGTGTAGAGCCCCTCCGGATAGTAATCCTGGTCGAGGGCGCAGCGCATATAGAACGGCTGCCCGTTCAGGAAGAACTGGCCGTTCTTCGTCGTGATCGTGCGGAAGCCGAAGTGACGGCTGGCGGTGTCGCGCACGATCGGACCGTCGACCAGCTGAACGGTCAGCTGGTAGAGGTTGGGGTGGTCAGGCGACCACGCCGCCGGCTTGGGGACGGTCAGGCCGAGCGGGACCAGCGCACGTCCGGCGCAGTCGACACGCGTGCGCACGACCTTGTTGTCGGGCCCGGTGACCGTGGCGACCACCGCCGCGCCGGCGGCTGCGTTCGACACCGCCACCGACACGCCGACGGCACCGCTGGCGAGGTCGGCGCCGAGGATGATCTCGCCCAGGTGCTCGCACGGGCGGCGTTCGAGCCATACCGGCTGCCAGATTCCGCCCATCGGCCCGTACCAGCTCTGCTTGCCGTGCGGGATCTCCTGGAACGGATGGTCGGGGAACTCGGCGCGGTCGTTCGACGGCAGCGTGACCTTCACCTCCAGGCTGTTGTCCGACCATAGGGTGGCGGCGTCGAGCGCGACCTCGAACCCGAGATAGCCGCCCTCGTGCGCCGCGACGCACCGGCCGTTGACGTAGACCTCGGCGAGATAGTTGACCGCGCCGAAGCCGAGCACGACCTCGTGCCCCGCGTCCTCCGCGCGCCACGCGTGCGGCACGGTGAAGTTGCGGCGGTACCAGGTGACGCCCTGCGTATCGCGCAAGTCGTCGAACTGCGCCTGCCAGACGCCGGGCACCTGGATCGCGCGCCAGCCCTCCTCGCGATCGAGGCGGAAGTCCCAGACGCCGTCGAGCGACAGGCGCTCGCGAGTGGCGTGGACGGGCAGGGGAACGCTGTTCATCGCGATACTGTCTATCGTTTGAAGGCAGCCAGGGTCAGTGCGAAAGCGCGGCGACATAGGCGCGCGCCCGTTCGGCGACGTCGGCAGCGCTGCGCCCGGGCACGTACAGCCCGCCGCCGAGCCCGAAGCCGGCCGCGCCCGCCGCCCGCCAGCCGGCCAGCGACTCCGGAGTCACGCCGCCGACGGGGATGACGGGTACGTGCTTCGGCAGCACCGCGCGCTGCGCCTTGAGCACGGCCGGCGAGGCGGCCTCGGCCGGGAACAGCTTCAGGACATGGGCACCGGCCGCGAGCGCGGCGAGGGCTTCCGTCGGGGTGAAGTAGCCGGGGGCTGCGACCATGCCAGCGGCGGCGGTGGCGGCGATGACCGCGGTATCGGCGTGGGGCGAGACGACGATCGTGCCGCCGGCGTCGCGGACGCGGCCGACGTCGGCGACGCTGAGCACCGTGCCGGCTCCGACGGTCGCCGCCTCGCCGAAGCGCCTGGCCAGCGCCGCGATGCTGTCGAACGGATCGGGCGAGTTCAGCGGTACCTCGACGATGCGGATGCCGGCCTCGACCAGCGCCTCGCCGACGGCGACGACCTCGTCCGGCCGGACGCCGCGGACGATGGCGATCAGCGAGCACGCCGCGAAGTGCGCGTCGAAATGGTCAACCGGTGTCACAAAGCCCCCGCGATTGCGGTCATCCCGGCGATAAACGCTGCGTCGCCGTCATGTTCCGTCGCGTGCCGCCCGGCGCGCGCCAGCGCCGCGGCGAAACGCGCGGTCAGCGCCGGCGCCCCCAGCACCGGCACGACGTCGGCGCGCACGCGCCCGAGCCCGGTCCGCACGTCGGTGCCGATCAGCAGGCCGGAGACGTAGGACGCGGCGTGGCGCGCCTCGGCGAGGCCGAGGACGACGCGGGCGCGGACGGCGAACAGTTCGGCGGTCAGGTCCGAGTTCGCCAGCGCATGATCGACCCCGGCGAGGAACGCAGCGTCGACCGGCGCAGCGTGGGCGAGCAGGTCGGTCAGGATCGACTTGTGCTGCAGCGCGGCGAACAGGTCGCCGGTCATCACCGTGCGGAAGCGGGCGATCGCGCCGCCCTCCATCTCCGCCCACTTGGTGTGCGTACCGGGGTGGCAGACGAGCCCGTCGCATTCGACCGCAGCGAGCGCACAGGCGCCGAGCAGCTGCACCTCCTCGCCGCGCATGATGTCGGCGAGCGCGCCGTCGGCGAAGCTGACGCCCGGCACGATGCCGATCTCCGGCTCGACCCAGTCGACCGCCGCGGCGATCTCCGTCAGCGTCGCCGGAGCAGGGACATAGGGCACCTCGCGCCAGCCGCGGTTCGACCCGATCATGCCGGCCATCAGCAGCGGCAGGCCGGGGGCGCGCGCCTGCACGTCGGCGACCGCCGCGGCGAAGTCGGTCACCGCCAGGATGCCGCGGTCGTCGCTGAGCAGCGAGGTCGCGTGCCCGTCTGCCACCCGCCACGCGCGGCGGTTGGTCGTGCCCCAATCGACCGCGACGAAGGAACCGGCAATGCCCCCCATCAATGCGACTCGCGGGTCACGACGCTGCCCGAGCTGCCGACCAGGAAGTCGAGGTCGGCCCCCTGGTCCGCCTGCAGGACATGATCGACGTACAGCTTGTACCAGCCGCGGTCGTAGGCCGGCGCGGGCGGCACCCACGCCGCCGCCCGCGCCGCCAGCTCCGCGTCTGAAATCTCGAGCGTCAGCGTCGCCGCCGCCGTATCGAGGACGATCATGTCGCCGTCGCGGACGAGCGCCAGCGGCCCGCCGGCGTGCGCCTCGGGCGCGCAGTGGAGGACGACGGT
>JAFARM010000136.1 GCA_019245455.1 Sphingomonadaceae bacterium
CGGCGTTGACGTTGAACCGCCCCTGCGCGTCGTCGATCGTCAGCGCGAAGCGGCCGCCGGCGATCGGGGTCGGCGCCTGCGCGACCCGCGCCCACGCCTCGCTCCGGTCGTCGCGCGCCGGGTCGGTGTCGCGGCGCAGCGCGGCGATGGCGCTGAGCTCGCCGCCGCGGGCGATGGCGCGCGCCCGCGCCGCGTCCCGCCACGCCGCCGCCCGATCGATCGCCGCCCCGGTGTCGAGCATCGCCGCGACGAGCGCGGTGGCGACGGCCACGACGGCCAGCACGTTGACCAGGATCACGGCGCTGCCACCGGTGGCAGCGGCCGCGCCGGCAGGTCGACGATCCGCCGCAGGTGGCCACCGGGCGCGCCGGCAAGATCGAGGTCGAGCGCGACCGCCGCCGGCCAGCGTGCCGCCTGCGCCGGGTTCGCCGGCCAGCGGTCCTGCCACGCGCGGCCGGCGAGATAATGCCAGCGCAGTGCGGTGACGCCGCGCAGCAGGATGTGCGCGCGGCCGGTGTCGCGGCGGACCAGCGCAGCGCGCTCGAGCGCGTAGCCGACCGTCGTCGCCCCACCCTCCCGCCAGCGGTCGAAGGCGAGCGTCGCCGTATCGCCGGTCAGCGGCGCGTCGGCCGCTTCGGTCAGGTCGCGATCGACGATCGCCAGCGTCCGCTCGATCGCCGCCAGCCGATCGGCCCGCGCGGCGGTGCGCCGCCCGGCGTCGGCGACGGTCGTCACCAGGCCGGTACCGGCGGCAGCGAGGACGGCGAACAGGCCGAGCGCGACGATCAGCTCGACCAGGGTGAAGCCGTCGTCGTCCGGCGCGTCGCGCCTCGCAGAGCGGCAGGATGCGGCACCACCGTCGGCCAAGAACCCGTCGCCGGTCACGCGCCCGCCAGATCGTTGAGGCCAATGATCGGCAGCAGGATCGCGAGCACGAGCAGCAGGACGATGCCGCCCATCGCCAGCAGCACCGCCGGCTCGACGAGCGCGGTCGCCGCCGCCGTCGCCGCGTCGACCTCGTGCTGCAGGTCCGCCGCCGCCCGGCCGAGCACCACCCCGAGCCGTCCGCTCGCCTCGCCGCTGGCGACCACCGCGACGAGCATCGGCGGGAAGATGCCCGCCGCCTCCATCGCCGTGCGCAGCGACGCGCCGTCGCGGACACGGGCGGCGACGCCGGCGGCGCGCGCCCGGACGAAGCGGTTCGGCGTCACCGCGGCGGCGATGGCGACGGCGTCGACCAGCTGGACGTCGCTCGCCACCAGCGTCGCCAGCGTTCCGGCGAAGCGCGCGGCGGCAAGCCGCCGGACGAAGCCGCCGGCCGGCCCCGCCGCCAGCGCGCGGTCGAGCGCGAGGCGGTGGCCGGGATCGGCTAGCCAGCGGCGCAGCGCCCATCCGCCGGCGGCAGCCACGACGAGCAGCGCCGTGCCGGACCGCGCCACCGTGGCGCTCGCTCCGATCAGCAGCCGCGTCAGCAGCGGCAGCGCCGCCCCGCGCGCGACGAACACGCGGGCGATGTCGGGCACGACCCACTCCAGCAGCGCCGCCGTCATCGCCAGCGACACTCCCGCGAGCAGCGCCGGATAGATCAGCGCGACGCCGAGCCGCGACGCCGCCTGCGCCCGCCCCTCGACGAAGTCGGCGAGGTGGGCGAGGACGTCGGCGAGCCGCCCCGACGCCTCGCCGGCGGCGACGGACGCGCGGAAATAGTCGGGGAAGGCATCCGGGCGGGCGGCAAGGGCAGCGGCAAGGCTCTGCCCGTCGAGCACCGCGCCGCGCACGCCGAGCAGCAGCGCCGCCTGCCGCGCGTCGGCGTGCGCCGCGACGAGGCGCAGCGCCTCCTCGACGCGGACCTCGCTGCCGATCAGCGTCGCCAGCTGCCGCGTCAGTGCCGCCAGCGCCTTCGCCCCGAGCCGCACGCGGGCCGCCCGCCCCTCGGTCACGGCGAGCGGGACGAGGCCGCGGTCGCGCAGCAGGGCGCGGGCGGCGACCGCGCTCGACGCCTCGACGACGCCGCGCCGCGCCGCGCCGCCGGCGTCGAGCGCGCGGTAGGCGAACGCCGCCATCAGCCGTCGTCGCCCAGCACGCGCGCCACCTCGGCGACGCTGGTGACGCCGGCAGCGATCTTGGCCGCGCCGTCGTCGGCAAGGCCCGGCCCGGCGGCGCGCGCCGCGGCGGCGAGGTCGGCCTCCGCGGCGCCGTCGTGGATCAGCGCGCGCAGGGCGGCATCGACCGCGACCACCTCGTACAGCGCGACCCGGCCGCGATACCCCTCGGCGCAGGCGCTGCAGCCGCCGGGGCGAAACAGCGGCGTGCCCAGGGCCAGCGCGCCGCCGGTCAGCGCGGCGTCGGCGGCGGTGGCGACGTCGGGCCGGCGGCAGTCGGGGCACAGCGCGCGCACCAGCCGCTGCGCGACGAGGCCGACGAGCATCGGCGCCAGCAGGTAGCGTTCGACGCCCATGTCGACCAGCCGGGCGACGCTGCCGACCGCGCTCGCCGTGTGCAGTGTCGACAGGACGAAATGGCCGGTCAGGCTCGACCGCACGGCCATCGCCGCCGTCTCCGCGTCGCGGATCTCGCCGACCATGATGATGTCGGGGTCCTGCCGCAGGATGGCGCGCAGGCCGCGGGCGAAGGTCAGGCCGATCTTGGGCGCGACCTGCGTCTGGCCGATGCCGGCGAGCGCGTATTCGACCGGGTCCTCGACCGTCAGGATGTTGCGCCGGCCGTCGTTCAGCGCCCGCAGCGCGGCGTAGAGCGTCGTCGTCTTGCCCGACCCCGTCGGCCCGGTGACGAGGATCATGCCGTGCGGCCGCGCCAGCATCCGCGCGAAGGCGGCGGCGTCACGCGCCCCCATGCCGAGGGTGGCGAGGTCGAGATCGGCGGCAGCGCGGTCGAGCAGGCGCAGGACGATGCGCTCGCCGTGCCGCGCCGGCAGGGTCGACACGCGCAGGTCGATCTCGTGCCCGCCGATCCGGAGCGCGACGCGGCCGTCCTGCGGCAGGCGCTTCTCGGCGATGTCGAGCCGGGCCATGACCTTCAGCCGGCTGGCGATGAGCGGCGCGAGCGCGGCGGCCGGGCGCACCACCTCGCGCAGGCTGCCGTCGACGCGGAAGCGGACGCGGCAGCCGGTCTCCTCGGCCTCGAAGTGGACGTCCGACGCCCGCGCGCGCACCGCCTCGAGCAGCAACGCGTTGATCAGGCGGACGACGGGCGAGTCGTCGCGCGTGTCGAGCAGATCGTCGGCCGCCGCGGTCTCGGCCAGCGCGGCGAGGTCGCCGTCCGCGCGCGACATCGCGGCGCGGGCGCTGTCGTGATGCTGATCGCGCAGCGCCGCCTCGAACGTCGCCGCGTCGACTTCGTCGAAGGCGATCGATCCGCAGCGGCGCTGGACCTCGAGGCGGGCGGCGAGCGCCAGCCCCGGCCGGTGGAGCGCGCGACCGTCGGCGACGACGACGCCGTGGCGGCGGGCAAAGCCATAGGGCAGCGGCGCGGCGGACAGGACGGCGGCGGGCGCGGCCGTCACATCCGCCATCGCTGTGGCGGTGACGGGGTGCGTCGCGAGGGTCGTCGCGGCCGCCCCCGCCCCGCTTGGCCCGCGCGCCGCGCGACCGTCCGCCGCGGCGTCCGGCCCGCCGGCGGTCGAGGGACACCGCGCCGACGCCTCCAGTCGCTCGCGATCCGGGCCCCCTAGCCCGCCCCGCTCCGCCAGCGGCGGCTCGACGGGCACCGGCCCGGCCCGCGCTGCCGGCGGCGGCTCCCCTGGCGGTGCCGGCTCCCCCGGCCCGCTCAGCCCTCCGACGCGAAGCGGCGCGGAGGGCGGCGGTCGGGTCGCGGTCGGCCCCGTCACCGTTCCCTCAGGGTTATCTCGGCCGCGACCTGGCCGTCGTCCCGGCGCTCGATCGTGAGGTCGTCGACGCCGATCCCGACGTCAGCGTCGAGCGCCGCCAGCCAATCCACCAGCGCATCGAAGCCGACGTTTTCGAAGGCGACGGTCACGGTTCCGCTGCCGGGATCGATGCGCGCCACCGGCAG
>JAFARM010000149.1 GCA_019245455.1 Sphingomonadaceae bacterium
AGCGGAAGCTCAACCGAAACAAGGCGTTGCCCAGGCGTCATGCCGATCGCGTCGGCCGCCTCGACGACCGCCGGATCGACGCTCGCCAGCCCGCCGATCCCGCCGCGCAGCAGCGGCAGCAGGGCGTAGAGGGCGAGCGCGAGCAGCGCCGGCACCGGCCCCAGAACCGGCACGTCGATCCCCGCCACCTGCCGCAGCGCGAGCAGCGCCGGGTAGAACAGCGCCAGCAGCGCCAGCGCCGGCACCGTCTGGATCAGCCCGGCGAGCCCGAGCGCGGCGGCGCGCAGCCGCGGCCGCCGGCGGGCGAGCAGGACCGTCGGCACGGCGACCACGATCGCCAGCGCCAGCGCCGCCGCGCTCAGGGCGACGTGTGCGGCGAGCTTGGCCGGCAGCTCGGCGAGGGCGAGGCCGAGCGCGGTCACGCCCGAGTCGCCGTGGGGCAGGAGCCGGGCGTGGGCGCGGAAGTTGACGAAGGTCGCGCACTGCCCCCCTCGACCCGTCCCCGCACACCGGGCCGGGCGAGCGGCTGCAGGGGACGAGGGCGGCGAAGGAACGTCATCCCGACGACGCTGGCACGAACGGCGGGGTGTAGGACAGCGATTTCGGCCCGCATCCTACAGCGCCGCCAGCCGCTCGGCGGCGCGGCGCGGCGTCGCGATCATCGCCGCCACCGCCGGGTCGGGGTGGCCGCGCAGCAGGTCGCGCGGCGCGGCGTCGGCGGCGATGCGTCCCTGCGCGACGACGACGACGCGGTCGGCGATCAGCAGCGCTTCGGCCATGTCGTGGGTGACCATGACGCTGGTCAGGCCGAGATCGTCGTGCAGCGCGCGCACCCGCGTCGCCAGCGCGTCGCGGGTCAGCGGGTCGAGCGCGCCGAACGGCTCGTCGTAGAGCATGACCTTCGGCCGCGCGGCGAGCGCGCGGGCGACGCCGACGCGCTGCCGCTGCCCGCCCGACAGCGCCGCGGGGAGCCGTCGGGCGACGTCGCGCGGCAGGTCGACGAGGTCGAGCAGCTCGCCGACGCGCGCGTCGATCGCGGCGGCGTCCCACCGAAGCAGGCGCGGCACGGCGGCGATGTTGGCGGCGACGCTCAGGTGCGGGAACAGGCCGATGCCCTGAAAGACATAGCCGATGCCGCGGCGCAGCGTCGGCGGGTCGGCGGCGCGGACGTCTTCGCCGGCGACGCGGACGCTGCCGTCGTCGGCATCGACCAGCCGGTTGACGAGCTTGAGCAGGGTCGTCTTGCCCGACCCCGATGCGCCGACCAGCGCGAGGAACTGGCGTTCGGGGATGTCGAGCGACACGTGGTCGACGGCCAGGTGGTCGCCGAAGCGCTTGACGACGCGATCGAAGGCGATGGCGGGGGCGGGCATCGCCGGGACGCTACAGGATCGGAGGGGGAAGGGGGAGAGGCGGCCTGAGACGAGAGAAAAGACCTGACCGAGGGAGCTCCTCCCCGGAACGGGGAGGTGGCACCGCGCAGCGGTGACGGAGGGGTCGCTCGCCACGCGACGCGCCGTCCGATTGCGGAGGCCGGCCCCTCCACCACGCCGCTAGAGAAGCGGCGCGGTCCCCCTCCCTGTTCCGGGGAGGAACAAGGGCGTTCCTGATCGACCTACTCCCGCCCGACCCAATGCAATGCCGCCCCGTTCGCTTTCAGCCACGCGCGGGCGGCGGGAAGGTCGCCGTCGGTCAGCTCGGCCGCGAGCGCCCAGAACGCCGGGCCGTGGTTGGGGTGGACGAGGTGCGCGACCTCGTGCGCGACGACGCTCTGGCGCACGGCCGGCGGCGCGAGGATCAGCCGCCAGCTGTAGCGGATGCGACCGCTCACCGCGCAGCTGCCCCAGCGCGACGCGGGATCGCCGAGGCCGACGGTCGCCGTCCGCCCGACCCGGGCCGCCAGCCTCTCGGTCGTCGGGCGGAGGTCGGCGAGCGCCGCGGCGCGGAGCCAGCGCAGGGTGCGGCCGGGAACCGTCGCCGCCGCGCCGCCGAGGCGCAGCCGGTCGCCCTCGCGCACCGTCCGCGCCGCGCGTCCATCCGCCCAATCGAGCGTCAGCGTCCCGCCGTCGAACGGGATCGTCGCGCCGGGGGCGAAGGGGATCGCCGCCGGCCAGCCGGCGACGCGCGCGCCGATCCAGTCGCGGTGGGCGGCGACGAAGCGGTCGGCCTCGCGCAGCGACCCGCGCGGCGGCAGCGACACGCGGACGACGCCGCGCACCGGATCGGCGCGCAGGGTCAGCCGCCGGGCGCGGGGCGAGCGCACCACCTCGACGTCGACCTCGCGGCCGGCGAAGCTACAGCGGCTGGTCGATGACATGGTTCTCGAGGTCGCCGGCGACGTCCTCGCTGACCGTCCAGCCCTTGACCGAGATGCCGGCCCGGTGGACGCTGTCGGGATCGCCCGAGACCAAGGGATGCCAGTCGGCCAGCCCCTCGCCGCGATGGATGCGGAGATAGGCGCAGGTCGACGGCAGCCAGTCGATCGTCTCCAGCCGCGCCGGCGTCAGGCGGACGCACTCGGGGACGTGGGCACGGCGGTTGCGATAGTCCTTGCACCGCCCCGTCGCCCCGTCGAGCAGGCGGCAGGCGACGTTGGTCGCGAACAATTCGCCCGTCTCCTCGTCCTCCAATTTGTGGACGCAGCAGCGGCCGCAGCCGTCGCACAGGCTCTCCCACTGCGCCGTCGTCATGCGGTCGAGCGGGACCGTCTCCCAGAACGGGCGCTCCCGGTCGCCGGTATCAGCGGACATAGGTCGCCACCTCGTCGGCGATCGCCTGCGGCGTCGCACCGTGGTCGAGGAACGACACCGGGCGGTTGGCGGGGTCCATCAGGTACAGCGTCGCGGTGTGGTCCATCAGATAGTCGCGGCCGCTGCCCTGCTTCGCGGCATAGACGCGGAAGGCCTTGCGCATCGCCGCGGCCTGCGCCGGCGTGCCCGTCAGCCCGACCATCGTCGGCGAAAAGGCGCGGACGAAGGTCTTGACCACCGCCGGCGTATCGCGCTCGGGGTCGATGGTGACGAACATCGGCACGACCTTGGCGGCGCGGGCGGGGTCGCGCGCGGCGAGCAGCCGCAGGCCCTGCGCCATCTTCTGGACATCCGTCGGGCAGACGTCGGGGCAGAAGGTATAGCCGAAGTACATCAGCCGCCACGTGCCGGCATAGGTCCGGTCGGTGACGGCGCGGCCGTCCTGGTCGACCATCGCGAACGGCCCGCCGACGCCCGAGCCGCTCAAGGGACCGGCGGGCGCGGGGCCGCGGCAGGCGGCGAGCGCGAGAGCGGCGAGGAGGAGCAGGCGACGCCTGTTCATGGCGGTTTCTTCTGGCTAGGTTCATCGCAGCGACGCCGCGTCACCGCCCCACATAGGATGTTCCATGCGCCTGCGCACCCTCGCCCTCGTCGTTCCGGCCGTCCTCGCCGCCCAGTCGCCGGCGGCGGCGCAGTTTTCCGATTCGTACAACCTGATCAAGGCCGTCCACGACAAGGACGTGGCGAAGGCGCGCGAGATCCTCGACAAGCCCGGCTCGACCGCGGTCAACGCGCGCGAGGCATCGACCGGCGACGCGCCGATCCATATCGTCGTCAAGGACAAGGACCTCGGCTGGCTCGGCTTCCTCGTCCAGGCGAGCGCCGACATCAACGCCCGCGACCGCGACGGCAACACGCCGCTGATGCTCGCCGCCGCCGGCCGCTGGACCGAGGGGACGCAGCTGCTGATCGCCATCCGTGCCGACGTCAACCGGCGCAACAACGGCGGCGAGACGGCGCTGATCAAGGCGGTGCAGGTCGGCGACCCCGTCGGGGCCAAGCTGCTGCTCGACGCCGGCGCCAACCCCGACCAGACCGACAGCCTCGCCGGCCATTCGGCGCGCGATTACGCCCAGCAGAAGGGCGGCGCGATCGCGCGCCTGCTCGCCGACGCGCCGGCGAAGCCGAAGGCACCGGTCCAGGGGCCGGTGCGGTAGGGCGCACCTCGACAACAGGGGCCGGTGCGGTGAGCCGCACCTAAACCGTCATCCCCGCGACAGCGGAAATCCATCTCCGGCCGTTTGCCGCCTGGTGACGGATCACGTCGCCTCTGGGCCGGGCGCGGGAGATGGGTCCCCGCTTTCGCGGGGATGATGGGTCGAGAGGGGCGGTCGCGCTCCGGCCTTCCCCCCGCCCATCTGCCGCATTCCCGTCGTGCCCGCGCGCGCCTAGGGTCCGCGGGTGGAACGATCCCTCGTCCTCGCCGCGATCAACCGTCCGGGTGTGCGCGTCCGCACGCTCGTCGCGCTGCGCTGGATCGCGGTCGGCGGGCAGTTCGGCACGCTGATCGTCGTCGGGCTGTACCTGCGCTATCCGCTGCCGTGGGCGTCGCTCGTCGCCGCCGTCGCCGCCGCCGCGGCGCTCAACCTCGGGCTGGCGACGCTCTATCCGCGGACGGCGCGGATGAACGGGCGCGACGCGCTGCTGCAGTTCGCCTTCGACCTCGTCCAGGCGGGCGTGCTCCTGTTCCTGACGGGCGGCCTGAAGAACCCGTTCGTCATCCTGCTGATCGTGCCGATCACGATTTCGGCGACGCTGCTGTCGGCGCGGGGCACGATCCTGCTCATCGCCATGGCCGGCGGCATCCTCGTCGCGCTGTGGCGATGGGCGCTGCCGCTGCCGTGGGACGGGGCGCCGGTCGACCTGCCGCCGGTGTACCGCATCGGCGTCGTCGTCGCCGTGGCGCTGGCCGGGGTGTTCCTCGCCGGCTATGCGTGGACGGTGTCGGCGGAGGCGCGGCGGCGGGCGCACGCGCTGATCGCGACCCAGGCGGCGCTCGAGCGCGAGACCAAGATGGCGGCGCTCGGCAGCCTCGCGGCGGCAGCGGCGCACGAGCTCGGTGGGCCGCTGGGCACGATCACCCTCGTCGCGCGCGAACTGGCGGCCGCGCTCGGCGACGACCCCGACTTCGGCGAGGATGTCCGCCTGCTCGATGCCGAGGCGGCGCGCAGCCGGGCGATCCTCGTCGGCATCGCCAGGCGGGCGGAGGCCGACGACCCCTTCCCCAAGCTGCCGCTCGACGCCCTGCTGCACGAGGTCGCCCACCCGCTCGGCCCGACGAGGGTGCCGATCCGCGTCGAGGCGGCGGGGCCGATGCCCGTCATCCGCCGCACGCCGGAACTGCTCCACGGCCTCGCCAACCTCGTCGCCAACGCCGTCCGCCATGCCGGATCGGCGGTGACGCTGACCGCGGC
>JAFARM010000359.1 GCA_019245455.1 Sphingomonadaceae bacterium
CCGCCGGCGGGGTGGGCGCACTCGGCGCCGCAGGCGGCGCGACCGCCGGCGCAGCGCGCGGCGGCGCGTCGATCGCCGGCGCAGCGACCACCGCCTACAGAACGGCGTCGGCCGGACAGAGCGGCGTCGCCGGTGTCGCCAGCGGCCTCGGTGGCGTCGCGCGGGCCGGCGCCTCGTCCGCCGGCCAGGCGGTCACCAGCCCGCTTCGTCGCGCGGCCAGCGCCATGGGCGAGAGCTACCGCTCGGGCGCCCGCAGCGCGTTCACCGCCACTGGTGGCACGATCGGTGGCCAGGGCGCGAGCGTCGGACCGGCCGCCGGCGAGGCCGCGAGCGCGTCTGGCGAGCCCGGCTGGGCGCGCGCCATGCGCCGCCGCGCCGCCGTCCGCGAGGGCGTGAACACCGCCGTCCACGCCGTCCGCTCGGGCGACGGCGGCGGCACCGGATCCTCCGTCGATGTGGGTGAGGCTTAATGCTCTTCAAACGAAGCGAGGTGCGCTACGGCCGCACGCCCGAGCCGACCACCCCCTACCAGCGCGCCGCCCAGGCCTGGGACGACCGCATCGGCTCCGCCCGTGTCCAAGCAAAGAACTGGCGGTTGATGGCATTCGGCTCGCTGTTCCTCTCAGGGGGGCTCGCCGCCGCACTGGTCTGGACCTCGGCCACGGGTCGGATCGTGCCCTGGGTGGTGCAGGTGGACCGAACGGGCCAGGCGCAGGCGGTCGCGCCCGCCGACGCCGCCTATCAGCCCACCGACCCGCAGATCGCCTTTCACCTGGCGCGGTTCATCGAGGCAGTGCGCGGCATCCCGGCCGACCCGATCATCCTGCGGCAGAACTGGCTGCGCGCCTACGACTACACCTCGACGAGCGGCGCCGCCGCGCTCAACGACTTCGCTCGAACCAACGACCCCTTCGCCAAGCTCGGGAAGGAGCAGCGGGCGGTCGAGGTCTCGAGCGTCATCCGCGCCTCGCCGTCGTCGTTCCGGGTCGCCTGGACCGAGCGGCGCTACGCCGACGGCGCGCTCGCCGCGACCGAGCGCTGGACCGCCATCCTGACGGTCGCGATCCAGACGCCGCGCGATCCCGAGACGCTGAAGAAGAACCCGCTCGGCGTCTACGTCACCGCCCTCAACTGGTCGAAGGAGCTCGGCTGATGCGCCGTTCCCTGATGATAACGGCGCTGCTCGGCTCGGCCTTGCTCGCCGGCTGCGCCCACTACACCCCGCCCGAGATCAGCTACGACGACGTGCCGAAGCCTGCCGTGGTCGAGGTCGACTCGCCCAAGCCCGTGCAGATCGTGCAGGTGCCACAGCCGCTGCCGCTTCCCGGCCAACTCAAGCCGCTGCCGGGCGCCCGCACCGCGCCGCCGGAGCCCGCCGATCCTCGCGCCCGGGTCGCGCTCGCCAACCAGGCGGCGCGCATGCAGCCGACGCGCGCGGGCTACATCAACGCCGTGCAGGTCTATCCCTTCGCGGACGGGGCGCTCTACCAGCTCTACGCCGCGCCGGGTCAGGTCACCGACATCGCGCTGGAAGCCGGCGAGCAGCTGGTAGGAAGCGGGCCCGTCGCCGCCGGCGATACCGTGCGCTGGATCATCGGCGACACCGAGAGCGGAACGGGCGCGACCAAGCGCGTTCACATCCTGGTCAAGCCGTCGCGGCCGGACCTGATGACCAACCTCGTCATCAACACTGACCGGCGCACCTACCACCTCGAGATGCGCTCGACCGTCGGCACCTACATGGCCTCCCTCTCCTGGTCCTACCCGCAGGACCAGCTCATCGCCTTGCGCCGACAGAACAAAACCGCGGCGGCGGCGCAACCGGTCGCCTCCGGGGTCGATCTCGACGCGCTCAACTTCCGCTACCGCATCGAGGGTGACACACCGCCCTGGCGACCGCTGCGCGCCTATGACGACGGCCGCCAAGTCTTCATCGAGTTCCCGCGCGGCATCGCCCAGGGCGAGATGCCGCCGCTGTGGGTCATCGGCCACGAGGGCGGCGCCGAGCTGGTCAACTATCGCGTCCGCGGCCGCTACATGATCGTCGACCGGCTGTTCGCCGCCGCCGAGCTGCGCCTCGGCGGCGAGCACCAGAAGATGGTCCGTATCGTGCGCACCGACGGCGCCGCACATTCAGGCCCGTTCTCCTGGTTGCGGCTGTCGCACGGTCCTGAGCGCACGAAGACGGCCGCGGCCGCCGGCGCGGAACCCGCGTCATGAGCACCGAATCA
>JAFARM010000222.1 GCA_019245455.1 Sphingomonadaceae bacterium
TGTGCTCCGGCTTTCTCTACGCCCTCGCCGTCGCCGACGCGATGCTGGTGAGCGGAGCGGCCACCACCGCGCTGGTTATCGGCGCCGAAACCTTCAGCCGCCTGCTCGACTGGGAGGACCGCGCCACCTGCGTGCTGTTCGGCGACGGGGCCGGCGCGGTCGTGCTCCGCGCCGAGGCGCAGGCGGGGACGTCCGGCGACCGCGGCGTCCTCGCCCACCGCCTGCACAGCGACGGCCGCTACAACGACCTGTTGTTCGTCGACGGCGGCGCGGGATCGACCGGCACCGTCGGCAAGCTCCGCATGAAGGGGCGGGAGGTGTTCCGTCACGCCGTCACCAATCTGTCTGCCGTCATGACCGAGACGCTCGCGGCCGCCGGCCTCGCCGCCGCCGACGTCGCCTGGGTCGTGCCGCACCAGGCGAACCTGCGCATCCTCGAGGGCACCGCGAAGAAGCTCGGCCTCGCGCCCGAGCGGGTCGTCGTCACGGTCGACATCCACGCGAACACCAGCGCGGCGTCGGTGCCCCTGGCACTCGATGTCGCAGTCCGCGATGGACGGATCAAACGCGGTGATCTACTGATCCTGGAGGCGATGGGCGGCGGCTTCACCTGGGGGGCGGCGGCGGTTCGCTGGTGACGGGGGGAACGATGCCGGAGATGGGGATGGCGACAGCGACGACGACGCCGCGGGCGCGCGGCGCGGCGCGGACGGCGAAGACGGCTGGCAGCATCACCCGCGCCGATCTGTGCGAGGCCGTCCACGCCGAACTCGGCCTGTCGCGGAGCGAGTCGTCCGACCTCGTCGAACAGGTGCTCGACCAGATCTGCGACACGCTCATTGCCGGGACCAACGTCAAGGTGTCGTCGTTCGGCAGCTTCGTCCTTCGCAAGAAGGGGCTGCGCATGGGCCGCAACCCGAAGACCGGGCAGGAAGTGCCGATCGAGCCGCGCACCGTCCTGACCTTCCGTCCCAGCCAGCTGCTGCGCGCGCGGATCAACGGCGGCGTCGATCCCGGGCCCGAGCCCGACGGCGACTGATGGGCGAGCCGGCCTACCGGACGATCAGCGACGTGGCGACGCTCGTTGGCGTGCCGCACCACGTGCTGCGCTTCTGGGAGAGCAAGTTCCCGGTCATCGCGCCGCTGAAGCGCGGCGGCAACCGGCGCTATTATCGACCCGAGGACGTCGCCGCGATCGAGCGCATCGCCCGCCTGCTCCACGTCGAGGGCTATACGGTCAAGGGCGCGCAGAAGCTGCTCGCCGACGAGGCGGCCGGGGCGCCGCCGCGCACCGCGGGCAAGGGGCCCGCACCGGTGCCGGCCCCTGGGCTGCCCTTCGACGCCGGCGTTCCGACGGCGGCGATCGCCCAGCTGCGCCACGACCTCGCCGCCGCGCTTGCCGCCGCCCGGGCGATCTGACGCGCCCATGAAGACGGTCGCGGTCTTCGCCATCAAGGGTGGCGTCGGCAAGACGGCGTGCGCCGTCAACCTCGCCTACGCCTCGGCGACGCAGTCGGCGCGGCGGACCCTGCTGTGGGACCTCGATGGGCAGGGGGCGGCGACCTTCACCCTGCGCCTCGCGCCGGCCGGGCGGTCGCAGCGCAAGCTGTTCGCCGCCGACGCCGCGCTAGACGGCATGATCCAGGCGAGCGACTATGCGCGGCTCGACGTGCTGCCGGCGGACAAGTCGCTGCGCCACCTCGAGCGTGCCTATGCCGAGGACAGCGCGCGGTCGCTGAAGAAGATGCTGAAAAGCTTCGACCGCGACTATGACCGCGTCATCCTCGACTGCCCGCCGGGGCTGACGACGCTCGCCGAGGAGGTGTTCCGCGCCGCCGACCTGATCGTCGTGCCGCTGCTGCCGTCACCGCTCAGCGCACGCGCGTTCGAGCAGCTGCAGGCGCACCTCGCCAAGCACCACCGCAAGGGGCCGCCGCTGCTGCCGGTGTGGACGATGGTCGACCGCCGGCGGGCGCTGCACAAGGCGACCGTCGACGCGGTGCCCGACCGGACCGCCATTCCCTATGCCGTCGCCATCGAGGCGATGGCGGTCCATCAGGCGCCGGTCGCCGCGACCACCAACGGCCCGGCGGCGCGCGCCTTTGGCCGGCTGTGGGGCGAGGTCGAGGTGGCGCTGCGCTGACGCGGCTGGACACGTCGATTGCGCCCGTGTATTAGGGACGCAACACACAAGGGAGCCCGCCATGATCCGTGCCGTCCTCGCCGCCGCTCTGCTCGCCGCGCCGGCTGCCGCCGCCGACCGCGGCTTTCCGGTGGGTGCCTTCGACCGCATCTCGGTCGCTGGATCGCAGGAGGTGACGGTCGCGACCGGCCACGCGCCGTCGGTCCGCGCGAGCGGCGACAGCGAGGCGCTCGACCGGCTCGACATCCGCGTCGAAGGCGGCGTGCTCAAGATCGGCAGCAAGCACGACGCCGGGTGGAGCTGGCGCAACCACGGCCCGGTTCACGTCGCCGTCACCGTGCCGATGGTCCGCGGCGTCGATCTCGCCGGTTCGGGATCGGTCACGATCGACCGGGTCAAGACGCAGGATTTCGACGGCGAGCTCAGCGGCTCGGGGCGGTTGTCGGTGGCCGCGTTCGACGCCGACCGGGTCCAGCTCGGCGTCAGCGGGTCGGGCAGCGCGACGCTCGCCGGGCGCTGCGGCTCGATGAAGGCGAACCTTCAGGGGTCGGGCGACCTCAAGCTCGCCGACCTGCGCTGCGAGACGATCAGCGCCAACACCGCGGGGTCGGGGTCGATCGCGGCGCAGGCGACGCGGACGGCGGCGCTGTCGACGGCGGGGTCGGGCGACATCCACCTGACCGGCGGTGCGCGCTGCACCGTGTCGACCGCAGGCAGCGGCCGCGTCAACTGCAGCTGAGACCCGGTGCGACGAAGTTCACACCGGCGACGGAGTTTCGTCAGAGCGATCGCTGTCCGGGCGAGCCAACGATGTTCACGAAGTTCACGGTCGCGACGCTGTTTCGTGCTGACGATCCGCCGCCTGCGGCGGCGGGATCGGAGGGACGACACCGAGAAAGAGCGCGGCGGCGATGCCGACCATTGGCGGAAGGTAGCGTCTTTCCGGGGTGTAGGACAGATCGCTGGATCACGTCCGCCCGAGCAAGAGGCGTATTCGACGACCGCGAACCCCTCGGCGACGCTGGTGCCGGTCCCTAGATCAGCCCCATCGCTGCCAGGGCGCGCACCATTGCTGCGGGCATCGCTCCGCCGGTGGCGTCGTCAGCCAGATCCGCCGGCGCGTCCTCCGCGCGAAGATATCGCCAGCCCTGGTGCGCGCGGCGGGGCGTCGCGACGACAGGGACGGGCACCGTCGCCAGCGCGATGCGGCACTTGGTGCCCCGTTCCGTCTCGACCATGGCCAGGCCGGTGATCGCCTGGCGGGCGATCAGCGTGTGCCTGACGATCCAGAACAGCGAGCCGCCGGCCAGGTCCGCCGCGCGAACCGGCATGAAGCGGGTGTCGGCATAGGCGAATCCCTCCCGTGCCGCGCGCTCGGCGTGGCGGGCGGTCAGCGCCGCGAGATCGGCACAGCCGACGGCGACCTTGCTCAGGTGCAGCATCGTGGCCGGGGGTCAATGCAGGTGGAACAGCGCCGCCAGCCCGAGGAAGCTGAAGAAGCCGATGACGTCGGTCATCGTCGTCACGAACACGGTCGAGGTGACGGCGGGGTCGATGCCGGCCTTCTCGAGCCCGACCGGGATCAGGATGCCCGACAGGCCGGCGTTGACGCTGTTGATCAGCATGGCACTGAACAGCACCGCCGACAGCGCCAGGTCGTGGTAGACGAGCTGGCAGCCGACCGCCATCAGCAGCCCCAGGCCGACGCCGTTGGCCAGCGCGATCAGCAGCTCGCGGCGGATCATGCGCATCGTATTGCTGCTCGTCAGCTGGTTGGTGGCGAGCGCCCGGACGGTGACCGCCATGGTCTGCGTCGCCGCATTGCCGCCCATGCCGGCGACGATCGGCATCAGCACGGCGAGCGTCACCAGCCGGCTGATCGTCCCTTCGAACGCGGCGACGACGGACGACGCCAGGATCGCCGTGCCGAGGTTGATCAGCAGCCACCACATCCGCACCCGGATGGTCTGGTGAATCGGCTCGTTGATGTCGCCGTCGCCGGCGCCAGACAGCTTGAGCGCGTCCTCGCCCGCTTCCTCCTGGATGATGTGGACGATGTCGTCGACGGTGATGACGCCGACCAGCCGCCCGTCGGCGTCGATCACGGCGGCGCTGATCAGGGCGTATTTCTGGAACTGGAGGGCGACCTCCTCCTGGTCCTCGTCGACGGGGATCAGCGTCTGGTCGCACTGCATGACGTCGGCGATGACGGCGTCGCGCCGCGCGGTCAGCAGCCACGACAGGCGGATCGTGCCGACCGGATGATGGCGCTCGTCGACGACGAACACCTCCCAGAAGTCGGTCGGCAGGTCGGGCTCGGCGGCGATGAAGTCGACGATTGCGCCGACCGTCCAGTGCGGCGGCACCGCGACCAGGTCGCGCTGCATCAGGCGGCCGGCCGACTCTTCCGGGTAGGTCAGCGCCTCCTCGATCGCGGCGCGGTCGTCGGGGTCGAGCGCGCGCATGACCTCGCGGCGCTCGTCCTCGTCGAGTTCCTCGATGATGGCGACGGCGTCGTCGGTGTCGAGTTCGCTGACGACTTCGGCGACTTCGCTGGCGCTGCGCTCGTCGAGCAGGTCCTCGCGGACCCAGTCGTTCATTTCCGCAATGACGTCGGCGTCGAGCTTGTCGCCGAGCGCCTTGGCGAGGTCGCGCCGGTAGTCGGCGGGGACGAGCTCGAACAGGTCGGCGATGTCGGCCTCGTGGAGCGGATCGACCAGCGCGCGCGTCGCCGCCGCATCACCGGCGTCGAGCGTCGCGACGACGGCGGCGACGAAGCCGCCGCGCAGCCGACCGTCGTCGTCGAGCGGCTCGCGGAGGTCGGCGACGTCGCTCATGCGTCGCCCGCGGCGGCGAAGTCCTCGGTGTCGATCGAGGCGTTCATCGCCGGGCCGTAGCGGTGGCCGGCGACGGTCGCCTGGTTGATCAGGGCGTCGAGCCGCGCCATCGTCTCGGCGTCGAGGCGGATGTCGCGCGCCGCCCAGTTCTCTTCGAGATGGTCGAGGTTCGCCGTGCCGGGGATCGTTACCAGCGCGTCGTCCTTGGTCAGCAGCCAGGCGAGGCACAGCTGTGCCGGCGTGAGCCCGGTCTCGGCGGCGACGGCGCGCAGGGCGTCGAGCAGGCGCAGGTTCTGCGCGTAGTTCGGCTCGCGGAAGCGCGGCATCGACCGGCGGATGTCCTTGTCGGGCAGGCTGGCGGGGTCGAGCATCCCGCCGGCAAGGAAGCCGCGCCCGACGGGCGAAAAGGCGACGAACGTCGTGCCCAGATCGCGACAGGCATCGAGCACGGCGATCTCGGGCTGGCGCGTCCACAGCGAATATTCGGTCTGCAGCGCCGCGATCGGGTGGACCGCGGCGGCCCGGCGGAGGGTGGCGGCCGACACCTCCGACAGGCCGATGGCGCCGACCTTGCCCGCCCTGACCGCGCCCGCGAGCGCGTCGACCGACTCCTCGATCGGCGTCGCGGGGTCGAGGCGGTGGAGGTAGTAGAGGTCGATGTGGTCGACGCCGAGGCGCTGAAGGCTGTCGTCGAGCACCGCCGCGATCCCCGCGAGGCTGCCGTCGAGGGCGCGGCCGCGGCCGCCGTCGGTGACGCGGATGCCGCACTTCGACGCGAGGGTGAACGCGCCGCGCCGCGCCTTCAACGCCCGGCCGATCAGCGTCTCGTTGTGCCCGGTGCCGTAAAGCGCTGCGGTATCAAGGAAATCATAGCCGAGGTCGAGCGCGCGGTGGAGCAGCCGCTCGCCGTCGGCATCCGACGGCGGCGTGCCATAGGCCCACGACAGCGACATACAGCCGAGCCCGACCGGCTCGACCTCGAACGGCCCGATCCTGCGTTTCGCCATGACGACTCCCGTGCGCTCAGCGCGGTATAGGGGGGTCACGGCGCGCTGTCGCCCTCGGCGGCGTCACAGCTCGGTGCGAACCTCCCACAGCTCGGGGAACAGCACGACCTCGAGCATCCGCCTGAGGTAGGACACGCCGCCCGTGCCGCCGGTGCCGCGCTTCAGGCCGATGATCCGCTCGACCGTGGTGACGTGGTTGAAGCGCCAGCGGCGGAAATAGTCCTCGAGGTCGACCAGCTTCTCGGCGAGCTCGTACAGCGGCCAGTGGCGTTCGGGCGCGCCGTAGATCGCCGCCCAGCTGGCGCGCACCTGCGGATCGGCGACGCGGGGCTGCCGCCAGTCGCTGCGCGCCGCATCGGCGCCGATGGCGAAGCCGTGGCGGGCGATCAGGCGCAGCGCCTCGTCGTAGAGGCTGGGCGCGGCGAGGATCGCCTCGAGCGCCGCGGCCACCTCCGGCCGGTGCGCGTGCGGCTTGAGCATCGCCACGTTGCGGTTGCCCAGGATGAATTCGATCGCGCGGTACTGGTGCGACTGGAACCCCGACGACTGGCCGAGGCTGGCGCGGAAGGTGGTATATTCGCTCGGCGTCATCGTCCGCAGCACGTCCCACGCGCCGTTCAGCTGCTCGAAGATGCGCGCGACGCGGGCGAGCATCTTGACCGCCGCCTGCAGCCGGTCCTCGCGCAGCGCGGCGAGCGTGGCGGTCAGCTCGTGGAGCGCGAGTTTCATCCACAGCTCCGACGTCTGGTGCTGGACGATGAACAGCAGCTCGTCGTGCGCCGCCGACAGCGGCGACTGGCTGCCGAGCACCGCGTCGAGGCGCAGGTAATCGCCATAGGCCATGCGCCCGTCGAAGGCCATCACGGCCCCTTCCGCGGCAGGATCGTAGGGCGGCTCGCTCATGCTGCGCTCATGCCCCGGGGTGGTGCGGCCAAGAAGACTCGAACTTCCACGGCCTTTCGGCCACAACGACCTCAACGTTGCGCGTCTACCAGTTCCGCCATGGCCGCACGACCATCCTGCTCCGGAGCTGGGCCCCGGCCGGTAGAGGCGGCCTGCTAGCAGAGCCGCTGTCCCCACGCAACCGCTGCCGCGCAACCTTTGCTGGGGCGGCGGGTTAGCCGGGTCGATGGTTTCCGGTGGAGCAAGTGTGATGAGCGACGAGGACAACGGCAGCTCGCGGCGGCAGGTGATGGGCGCGGTCGGTGTCGGGGTCGGCATCGCCGCCGCCGCCGCGGCGCTCGCCGGCCGGGCCGGGGCGCAGACGACGCCGGCGGCACCGCTGCCCGACGGCGCGCCGAAGATCAGCGACCCGCGCGACAAATACCCGAAGCCTCCGTTCAAGCAGCAGCGCCAGCCCTGGCCGGGGCTCGCGTCGAAGATGGACCCCAAGCCCGACCACGGCGAGCTCAGCTACAAGGGCACCGGCCGGCTGATGGGCCGCAAGGCGCTGATCACCGGCGGCGATTCGGGCATGGGCCGCGCCGCCGCCATCGCCTACGCCCGCGAAGGGGCCGACGTCGCCATCAACTACTACCCGACCGAGGAGCCCGACGCGCGCGAAGTCATCGACCTGATCCGTCAGGCGGGCCGCAAGGCGGTGGCGATCCCCGGCGACCTGCGCGACGCCGCCTTCTGCCGCCGGCTGGTCGCCGACGCGATCAAGGGGCTCGGCGGGCTCGACATCCTGGTGTCGAACGCCGGGCGGCAGCAGGCGCACGCCTCGATCCTCGACATCTCGGACGAGGACTTCGACGCGACGATGAAGACCAACATCTACGCGCCGTTCTGGATCATCAAGGCGGCGCTGCCGCACCTGCCGGCAGGCTCGGTCATCATCGGCACGACGTCGGAGCAGGCGTACGATCCGAGCGAGGACCTGTACGACTATGCCCAGACCAAGGCGGCGACGATGAACTATGTGAAGAGCCTCGCGAAGCAGCTCGCGCCCAAGGGCATTCGGGTGTGCGGCGTCGCGCCGGGGCCGATCTGGACGCCGCTGCAGATCAGCGGCGGCGCGTCCCCGCAGAAGCAGATGACCTTCGGCAGCGACACGCCGGGCAAGCGGCCGGGCCAACCGGTCGAACTCGCCGGCATCTACGTGCGGCTGGCCGAGGACGACGGCAGCTACACCACCGGCAACATCTATGGCGCGGGCGGCGGCAAGGGGCAGCCGTAGGCGGTGGCGGCGGTCAGCTCAGCAGGCCGCCGAACACTCCCGACTTCTTGTCCTGGACCGTCGGCCACTTGTCGTTCGCCTTGGCGATATAGCCATGGGCGTCCTTGTTCCACTTTTCGCGGATCGACTTGCTGACGTTCAGGTACAACTTGTCGTCGACGACGGTGAAGGCTTCGGGGTCGACGTCGACCTTGAAGCCGCGGGCGACGCCATAGGCGCAGAAGCCGCCGTACTGCGGCACATAGTGGCCGGGGTCGCCCTTGAACTTGGCGGCGTCGGCGGCGTCGGCGAACTGGTAGCGGACGCCCTGATACGTCGCCGTGTAGCTGGCGTTGCCGGGAACCGCGGCGTGACGCTCGAAATAGGCGACGGGGTCATAGCCGTGGAGGGCGATGCCGCCGCCCTTCAGGTTGACGTGTTTGCCCGGATCAGCGGGGGCCTCGGCGGCGGACGCCGTGGCGGCGATCGCGGCGGCGGTAAGGATGCGGTGGATCATGACGGCTCCTGCGGGCTGTCCGCGTTGACCCTCGCCGGTTCGACCGGAACGCCGCTTCCGTTACGCGAACCCGGCCGACGATGACGCGCCAACAGGCAGGAGGCTGGCTCCCCGGGCAGGATTCGAACCTGCGACCATCCGATTAACAGTCGGATGCTCTACCGCTGAGCTACCGAGGAAGAGCGGCGGGCTATAGCCGTGCCGCCGCAGGTCGGCAAGGGCCTGTCAGCTCTCGAACTGCTCGCTGAAGATGCGGTCTTCGAGCGTGTGGCCGGGGTCGAACAACAGGTCGAGCGTCACCGACTTGTCGCTGACCACCCGCACGTGCGCGACGTCGCGGACCTCGATCTGATCGGCGACGGCGCTGACCGGGCGCTTGCCCGCCTCCAGAACGCGAAACTCGACGACCGACGTCTGCGGCAACAACGCCCCGCGCCATCGCCGCGGCCGGAACGGGCTGATCGGCGTCAGCGCGAGCAGATCGGCCTGCAGCGGCAGGATCGAACCATTGGCGGACAGGTTGTACGCCGTCGATCCGGCCGGGGTGGCGACAAGGATGCCGTCGCAGGCGATCTCGGCCATGCGCACCGTGCCGTCGACGCTGATCTCCAGCTTCGCCGCTTGCCGGGCTTCGCGTAGCAGGCTGACCTCGTTGATCGCCGGCGACACCGTCACCTCGCCGCCAACCGTCCGCGCCGTCATCGCCAGCGGATGGAGCGCATACGACCGCGCCGCGGCGAGCCGCTGCGGCAGGTCCTCGACGCGGAACTCGTTCATCAGGAAGCCGACCGACCCCAGGTTCATGCCGAACACCGGCCGCGGCTGGCGCGCGTGAAGCGCCGCGTGGAGCACCTGCAGCAGAAAGCCGTCACCCCCCAGCGCGACGACGACCTCGGCGTCGCGCACCGCGTGCCAGTCGTAGCACGGACGCAGCAGCTCGGCCGCGGCCTGTGCCTGCGCCGTCGGCGACACCTGCAGCGCCATCCTCATCCGCCGGTCAGGCTCATGTGGCGGGCGACGGCGGGGGCACGCTTCCGCGCGATGACGAAGTCGTGCCCCCTCGGCTTGGCCAAAAGCGCGCGGTCGATCAGCGCGTCGAGCCCCGCATCGTCGATGCCGGCGCGCAGCGCGTCGCGGAAGTCGACGGCGTCGTCCTGGCCCAGGCACAGGTAAAGCCGCCCGGTCGCGGTCAGGCGGACGCGGTTGCAGCCGTCGCAGAAGTTCTCAGTCAGCGGCGTGATGAAGCCCAGCCGCTGCCCCGTCTCGACGACCCGGACGTAGCGCGCCGGACCGCCGGTCGTGTCGCCGAGCGGCGCAAGCGTCCAGCGCCGCTCGAGGTCGCGCCGCACCGCCGACAGCGGCAGGTAGCGGTCGATCCGCTCCCCGTCGACCGTGCCGAGCGGCATCGTCTCGATCAGGACGAGGTCGTGGCCGTGCGCGCCCGTCCAGCGCAACATGGCGTCGATCGCGTCGTCGTTGATTCCCTTCAGCGCGACCATGTTGATCTTGACGTGCAGGCCCGCCGCCTTGGCCGCGGCGATGCCGTCGAGCACCTGCGGCAGGCGACCCCAGCGGGTGATGCGGGCGAAGGTCGCCGCGCCGAGCGTGTCGAGGCTGACGTTGATCCGCCGCACCCCCGCTGCGGCCAGATCGCCGGCGAAGCGCGCCAGCTGCGACCCGTTGGTTGTCATCGTTAGCTCGTCGAGCCCGTTGCCGAGATGCCGCGACAGGCTGCGGACAAGATCGACGACACCGCGCCGCACCAGCGGCTCGCCGCCCGTCAGCCGCAGCTTGCGGGTGCCCCGCGCGACGAACGCCGACGCCAGCCGGTCGATCTCCTCCAGGCTCAGCACCTCGCTGCGAGGGAGAAAGGTCATCGCCTCGGGCATACAATAGGTGCAGCGGAAATCGCAGCGATCGGTCACCGACACGCGCAGATAGTCGATGCGCCGCCCGAACGGGTCGATCAGCGGGCGGGGGAGCGCGGCGGCCATGGCCTCCAGATGGGCGCGCGGGCCGCTCAAGTCCAGCGGCTCAGCCGGCGTAGAGCCAGGCGAGGGCGACCGCGCCGGCGGCGATCCGGTACCAGGCGAA
>JAFARM010000318.1 GCA_019245455.1 Sphingomonadaceae bacterium
CGCGGCGGGGGTCCGCCCGGCGGCGGGGCGCCTTCCGTCGGGGCGTCGGGGCTGCCGATGTCCATCAGCGCCTTCCACTTGCCGTCCGCCGCCTTGCGCCAGACCGTGACGTAGTGGCCGGTGAAGGGCGGCAGCTTGCCGGCCGCATCGGTCATGGTGAAGCGGCCCCACGATGCCGCCATGTCGCCCGAGGACGACGCGAACACCTCGGACGGGACCCACGTCAGGTGAAGCGTCTTCGGGGCCTGTGCGCCGCCGAACGCGGCATAGGCGGCGGCGCTGCCGCGCGCCGGGTCGCCGCCGGCGAAGGCGAGGCCGTCCTGCGGATCGACGAAGTCGCGCATCCCCTCGGCGACCGTGACGTGGGCGAAATGGTCGGAGTTGGCCTTTTCCGCCGCCAGCACGGCATCGGTCACCGCCGACGGTCCGTGGACGGTCGCGGCGGGGGCGGACGTCGCGGCGGCGAGCGCGAGCGGAACGAGAAGCAACTTCATGCGGTCCTCCGTCAAAAGCGCGCGGACAGTGGCGCAGGCGCGGCGGGGCCGCAACCCCGACGTTGACGGCGCGGCCAAGCCCGGCGTACTATGGGCGTAATACAGGGGAGCCGGCATGATCGAACAGAGTGACCTCAACGCCGCCGTCGGCGCCGGCGTGATCGATGCCGGCACGGCGGCGCGGCTGGTGGCCTTCGCGCGCGACCACCGCCGCGGCGTCGCCGGACCCGACGAGGAGAGCTTTCGCCTGCTCACCGGGTTCAACGACATCTTCGTCACCATCGCCATCGGCCTGCTGCTGTTTGCCCTCGGCGCGCTCGGCGGGCGGGTCGCACCGGCGATCGGCGCGGCGCTGGTCGCGGCGGCGAGCTGGGGCCTGGCCGAGTATTTCACGCGGGTCCGGCGGATGGCGCTGCCCAGCATCGCGCTGCTGCTGGCGTTCGTCGGCGGGGTGTTCTGGACGACCGTCCGTGTCTTCGCGATCTATAATCAGGCCGGTGCCGTGCGCGCGCTCCAGTTCGCCACGGTTGGAACCGGCGACACCGGCGGTGCCCCAGGGATGATTGGCTTTGCGGTCGCCGCCGCGGCAGCCGCGCTTGCCGCGTTCGCCCACTGGCGGCGCTTCCACGTCCCGATTACCGTCGCCGCCGGGGCAGCGGCAGTTGCCGGGCTGCTGCTGGCGCTCGCCGTGACCGCAGGGATCGCCGACGGCCGCGTCCTCCTCGTTATCGCCTTCGTCGCCGGCATCGCCGTCTTCGCGCTCGCCATGCACTTCGACGCGCGCGACCGGGCGCGGGTGACGCGCTGGTCGGACGTCGCCTTCTGGCTGCACCTGCTCGCCGCGCCGATGATCGTCCACCCGCTGTTCGCGCTGACCGGGCTGACCGGCGGCGCGGCGGACGCGTCGGCGGGCGCGGCGGCGGTCGTCATCCTGGTCTATGTCGCCCTGGCCGTCGTCGCGCTGGCGATCGACCGGCGGGCGCTGCTCGTCTCGGCGCTGGCCTATGTCATTTATGCCATCCAGGCGCTGGTCGCCGCGGGCGGCGCGCTCGACCTGTCGCTGGCGCTGACGGCGCTCGTCATCGGCTCGTTCCTCGTCCTGCTGTCCGCGGCGTGGCGATCCATCCGCGCCCGCGTCCTGGCGGTACTGCCCGGAACGCTGACCGCGCGGTTGCCAGCGGCGACGGTCTGACGCGTTCGCCATTTACCGTCTGGCGATGTCATGTAATCGCCAGCGCAAGATGATTACTGCAGCATTAGCCTGTCTTTATTGGCGAGATTAATCCCTCTGAAGCGCGATTTGCCGGTTGCTGTCGGCGCTTCTTACACTTGTAGAGCGCACGTCGACTTCATCCTTCGATCAGGCACATGGCACGGCTTGTGCAGCATATACCTTGCAGTCACTCCCGACTGCTGGAGACGCTTAATGAAGACCAAGCCGCTTGCCGCCGTCGCGATCGCCCTGGCCGCGTCGCCGGCGCTCGCCGTCGCCAACGGTCCGGGCGCGCCGGGCCACGGAGTCGTCACGATCGACGTGCCGCCGGCGACCCTCCCGCCGGTGCAGTTGCCGCCGCAGGTGACGCAGCAGACGCCGCCCGCCGTCACGGCGCTGCCCGAGCCGGCGACCTGGGGCCTGCTGCTGACGGGCTTCGCCGCGACCGGTCTCGCGGTGCGCCGCCGGACGCGCAGCGTCGCCGCCTGATGCGCAGGCCGGGCGCGGTTCAGCCGTCGACGACCCGCATCAGCTTGCGCTCGATCGGCGCGAGCACGGTGCGCAGGTCGTGGCCGCGCTTCAGGACCGCGCCCGCCTCCCCGATCAGCGCGTACATCCCTTGGCGCGCCCGCAGCGCCGGGGCCTTGACGACCTGCACCTCGGGCCGCTCGGCGGCGCGGCGGAAGGCGGAGAAGGTCGCGGCGTCGCGGCCATGCTCGACCGCATAGTCACGCCACAGCCCGGCCGCGACCATCCGGCCATAGACGCCCAGGATCGCGTTCAGCTCGCCGCGGTCGAATACCGTTTGCCCGGCCGCGCCGGTGATCGGGACGACGACGCCCAAGTCAGCCCTGGCTCTGGCGCGCCGGCGCGTCGCCGCCGGTCAGCGCGTCGAGCCGCGCGCGCAGCTGCTCGATCTCGCAGCGCAGCAGTTCCAGCTTCTGCGTCTCGGGATCGTACTTCTGGCTGCACGGCGTGCCGTAGGGAAGGAAGGTCTTGGCGAAGGTCTCGGCCTCGACCAGGGTCGGCCGGGCCGGGATGCCGACCATCGTCGCGCCCTCGGGGACGTCGCGGGTGACGACGGCGTTGGCCCCGATCCGCGCCCGGCGGCCGACGGTGATCGGCCCCAGCACCTGCGCGCCCGAGCCGATGATGACGCCGTCGGCGAGCGTCGGGTGGCGCTTGCCGGGGATGCCGTTGGCGGGGTCGGTGCCGCCGAGCGTCACGCACTGGTAGATCGTCACGTCGTCCCCGATCTCGGCGGTTTCGCCGATGACGACGAAACCGTGGTCGATGAAGAAGTTCCGGCCGATGCGCGCCCCGGGGTGGATGTCGATCGCGGTCAGGAAGCGGGCGACGTGGTTGACCAGCCGCGCCAACAGGTACAGCCGCTCGCGGTACAGGGCGTGGCCGACCTTGTGGAAGGCGAGCGCCCAGACGCCGGGATACAGCAGCACCTCCCACCGCGAGCGGGCGGCGGGGTCGCGCGACTTGCCCGCGTCGAGATAGGTCAGCAACCGGTTCATATCGGCACCCTCGGGACGTTGCCCGCCGTCATTCAAGTCACGCTCATAACCCG
>JAFARM010000400.1 GCA_019245455.1 Sphingomonadaceae bacterium
CCGCGACCTGCCGGGGGCGCCGGCGGACGGCAAGCGCATCTGGACCTACCGCCACGCCATGGTCCCGCCGGAGATGCCGACCAAGCTGCTCGTCATCGGCTCAGGCGCGATCGGCATCGAGTTCGCCAGCTTCTACCACGACATGGGTGCCGACGTGACCGTGGTCGAGATGATGGACCGCATCCTGCCGGTCGAGGACGCCGACGTCTCCGCCCACATGGAGAAGACGCTGACGAAACAAGGACTTCGGATCGTCACTTCGGCCAAGGTCTCCGACGTCAAGCCGGGCGTGGACGGGGTCGCGGCGACGATCACCACCGCCGACGGCAAGGCGGCGACCGACACCTACAGCCACGTCATCGTCGCCATCGGCATCATCGCCAATCTCGAGAACATCGGGCTCGAGGCGCTCGGCGTCGAGCAGGAGCGGGGGCGGATCAAGGTCGACAAGTACGGCGCGACCAACGTCGCCGGCGTCTGGGCGATCGGCGACGTGACCGGCTCGCCGTGGCTGGCGCACAAGGCGAGCCACGAGGGCATCGTCGCGGTCGAGAAGATCGCCGGGCTGAACCCGCATCCCTTCGAAATCTGGAACATCCCGGGGTGCACCTACTCGCGGCCGCAGGTGGCGAGCGTCGGTTGGACCGAGGCGATGGCGCGCGACAACGGCTATGCGGTCCGCGTCGGCAAGTTCCCCTTCATCGGCAACGGCAAGGCGATCGCGCTCAGCGAGGCCGACGGCTTCGTCAAGACGGTGTTCGACGCCAAGACCGGGGCGTTGCTCGGCGCGCACATGATCGGGGCGGAAGTCACTGAACTCATTCAGGGCTACGTCATCGCCCGCCAGCTCGAGACGACCGAGGCTGAGCTGATGGAGACCGTGTTCGCCCACCCGACGCTCAGCGAGATGATGCACGAGGGCGTCCTCAGCGCCTACGGCCGGGCGATCCATTTCTAGGCCGCGATCCGGGCCAACGTCCGGCACCGGCGCTGATATCTGCAGACAGGGTTGAGCGGATCGGTCCGCACCCGTTCCTAAGTATCTGAAATGTCGCGGGAACCGCCGGCATCCGGCGACGGTTGGGGGTTATCAGTTCCCGGAGACCGTCCCATGGGCCATCTCAACCTGACCCTTCTCACCATCGTCCTGCTGATCGCGGTCGGTGCCTTTGCCTATTTCATGCGCAAGCCATCGAACCGCAACGCCGGCGACCGGATGCCCGAGCGCGGCGAGCCCGGCGGCATCGACAAGCCGCGCGGCGTGCCGCTGAGCGCCGACGAGGTGCGCCGATCGGAGAGCCGCGCCCGCTAGGTCCAGCCGAACGGCACCGGCGCGAAGTGGCCGGTGGCGTGATCGAGGACGCGGAGCACGCCGTCGCTGATGCCGAAGTGCGCACCCTGCAGCCCGAGACGGCCGGCGGCGCAGCGCTCGGCGACGAACGGGAAGGTGCGGAGGTTGGCGAGGCTGAGGCGGATCGCCGCCAGTTCGAGCGCCTCCTGCGCGTCGACGTCGGGGCTGAGCGCGGCCGCGGCGCGGATCTGGTCGCGCGCCGGGTCGATGTGGTGCATCCAGCGGCCGATGAAGGCTCCCTGACCCTCGGCGGCACCGTCGAACTTGCCGCTCAAGGAGGCGGCGATGCCGCCGCAGCGGGCGTGCCCCATGACGACGATATGGTCGACCTCGAGCTGGGTCACGGCGAACTCGATCGCCGCCGACGACCCGTGCGTCGCGCCGTCGGCCTCGTAGGGAGGCACGAGGTTGGCGACGTTCCTCATGACGAACATCTCGCCGGGGGCGGAATCGAAGATGCGCGTCGGATCGACGCGGCTGTCGACGCAGGCGATGACCATCACCCGCGGCGCCTGGCCGCCGAACGCGAGCGCGTCGAAGCGGTCGCGCTGCTCGACATAGGGGCCGGCGCGGAAGCGGCGATAGCCGTCGAGCAGGGCGGCGAAGGCGGGCATCAGCGCGGCCTCCGCGCGCGCGTAACTTCCCAAACTTCACCGCGCGACGCTGGTATTGCGAACGCGGGAAGTAGCGCAGCGGCCGCCAGCGCGTCGGGGTGCCGGGCGCGCGAGCGGTGCGGACGGCAACGATCAGGACGAGGCGAGGGGAGGGTCATGCCCCGCTTCTAGGCCGGAAAACCCCGTGTAGGACAGCGCCAATCGACCACGCCCGCACACGCGTTGGCTTTGCCAGGCGAGCGGCCTATCTAGGCGGCATGAACGCGCCGCTCCCCCTCGCCGACCCGCAGCCGACGCCGCGCCTGCGCAAGCCCGACTGGCTGCGCGTCCGCGCGCCGACCTCGGCGGGTTTCGCCGAGACGCGGCGGCTGATGCGCGACCTCAAGCTCAACACTGTGTGCGAGGAGGCCGCCTGCCCGAACATCGGCGAGTGCTGGACGCAGAAGCACGCCACCGTGATGATCCTGGGCGACACCTGCACGCGCGCCTGCGCCTTCTGCAACGTCAAGACGGGGATGCCGGGGCCGGTCGACGCGCTCGAGCCGCTTCATGTCGCCGAGGCCGCCGGCGCGCTGGGGCTCGAGCATATCGTCATCACCTCGGTCGACCGTGACGACCTGCCCGACGGCGGTGCGGGGCAGTTCGTCAAGGTCATCGAGAACCTTCGCCGCCACGCCCCCGGCACGACGATCGAGATCCTGACCCCCGACTTCCGCAACAAGGCGGCGCGCGCGGTCGAGGCGATCGTCGCGGCGCGGCCCGATGTCTACAACCACAACCTGGAGACGGTGCCGCGGCTGTACCCGACGATCCGGCCGGGGGCGCGCTATTTTCATTCGCTGCGCCTGCTCGACCGGGTCAAGGCGCTCGACCCGTCGGTGTTCACCAAGTCGGGGCTGATGGTCGGGCTGGGCGAAGAACGGCACGAGATGCACCAGGTGTTCGACGATATGCGCTCCGCCGACGTGGATTTCCTGACCGTCGGCCAGTACCTGCAGCCGACGCCACGCCACGCCAAGGTGGTCGCGTTCGTGCCGCCCGACACCTTCCGCAGCTATGCCGCCATCGCGCGCGCTAAGGGCTTCCTCCAGGTCGCGGCGAGCCCGCTGACGCGGTCGAGCTATCACGCCGGCAAGGACTTCGCGGAGATGCAGGCGAAGCGGCAGGCGGGGTTGGAAGGCGTCCGGTGAGCGCCGCCGGCCTTCCCTTCCGCCGTCACCCTGGCGCAGGCCAGGATCCATCGCGCCCCGCAACGCCGGCTGGCCGTCTCGAGCGGACGTGGATCCTGGCCTGCGCCAGGATGACTCCCGCACCCAGGTGGGTGTCGGCCGTCACGAGGTGGGCCTGCGGAGGTGTGTTGACCCATCTCGCGCTTGCCGGGGCCACCGTCTGATGCCCCGCCACGTCGAGGACCGCTTCCTCCCGTATACGCCTGAGCAGATGTTCGACCTCGTCGCCGACATCGGCCGCTATCCCGACTTCCTGCCGTGGGTGCAGGCGATGCGGATCACGGCGCGCGATAAGGCGAGCGTGACGGCGGACATGATCGTCGGCTTCAAAATGGTGCGCGAGCGCTTCACCAGCCGCGTCACGCTCGACCGGCCGCGGTCGCTGCACGTCGAGTATATCTCGGGGCCGCTCCGCTACCTGAGGAACGACTGGGGCTTTGCGCCGGCGCCGGGTGGGTGCACGGTGCACTTCGCGGTGGACTTCGAATTCAAGGCGAAGCTGTTCGAGCGTCTGGCCGGCGTCTTCTTCGGCGAAGCGTTCCGGCGGATGGTGGCGAGCTTCGAGAAGCGAGCGGGGGAGCTGTACGGGGCGGGCGCGCCCGTCGCTCCGGTCGCGGTCAGCCCGCCGGCGCCTTCGGCAACAGCAGCTCCAGCGCGCACAGCACCGCCTGCCGCCTGATCTCGGTTCGGCCGAGATCGCCGAAGGCGCGGGTGTCGGCGATCTTCGCTTCCTGGCCGCGCTCGGCGACGGCGAAGACGACGGTGCCGACGGGCTTCTTGGGCGACCCGCCGCCCGGCCCGGCGATGCCGGTGATGGCGACGGCGACGTCGGCGTGGCTGTGCTTCAACGCGCCCTGCGCCATCGCCCAGGCGACGGCGACCGACACCGCGCCGAAGGTGTCGATGAGGTCGCCGTGGACACCCAAGGCCTCCATCTTCGCCTCGTTCGAATAGGTGACGAAGCCGCGGTCGACGACCTCCGACGCGCCGGCGACCTCGGTCAGCGCACCCGCGACGAGGCCGCCGGTGCACGACTCCGCCGTGACGATGGTGCGGCCGGCGGCGCGGTTGGCGGCGACGACCTGCTCGGCAAGGGCGAGGACGGCGGGGTCGAAGGTCATGCGCCTACCTTTTCGCCGTCATCCCCGCGCAAGCGGGGACCCATCTCCCGCCCTTCGCCGAGTGGCGACAGTCGAGGGTGCAACACAGCTGACCTCGGGAGATGGGTCCCCGCTTTCGCGGGGATGACGATGTTGCTCGGACGCTCACAACACCCGCTCGTCCGCCGCTGCAGCCGGCACCCGCACGCTCGCCACCGCCTGCGCGGCGATGCCCTCGCGCCGGCCGGTGAAGCCCAGGCCCTCCGTCGTCGTCGCCTTGATGCTGATCGACGCGCAGCCGGTGATCGCGCGGACCCGTTCGGCGAAAGCGGCGCGGTGGGGGCCGACCTTGGGGGCCTCGGCGATGATCGTCAGGTCGAGGTGGTCGATGACGCCGCCCGCCGCGCGCACCAGGCCGCAGGCGTGGGCGAGGAAGCGGTCGCTGCTCGCCCCGCGCCACTGTGGGTCGGTCGGAGGAAAGTGCGTGCCGATGTCGCCGGCGCCGATGCAGCCGAGCAGCGCGTCGGTCAGCGCGTGGAGGCCGACATCGGCGTCGCTATGGCCGATCAGCTCGTGGGTGTGCGGCACCTTCACCCCGCACAGCCACAGGTGGTCGCCCGGACCGAAGCGGTGGACGTCGAAGCCGGAAGCGACACGCGGGACCATGGCCGCCGCTAGCATGACTTCGGCGCGGGCGAAATCGTCGGGGGTGGTCAGCTTGAGCGCGGCCTCGTCGCCGGGGACGAGCGCGACGGTCATGCCCGCGGTCCGCGCGACGGCGACGTCGTCGGTGGCGTCCGGCGGCGCGGCGGCGTGGGCGGCGCGGATGGGCTGAAGCGCGAACCCCTGCGGCGTCTGCACGCGGTGGAGGCGGCTGCGGTCGACCTCGCCGTCGACGGTCGCCTCGCCGCTGCGGAGTGAATCGACGACCGGCAGGGCAGGGGTCGCACCGTCGTGCTCGGCCAGGGCGGCGATGACGCGGTCGATCATGCCGCCCGTGACGAATGGGCGGGCGGCGTCGTGGATCAGCACGTGGGTCGCGTCGGCCGGCAGCGCGGCGAGGCCGTTCCGCACCGACTCCTGCCGCGTCGTCCCACCGTGGACCGGCGGCGACAGATCGAGCCCGGCGATGGCGGCGTCGTACAGCGCAGCGTCGTCGGGGTGGATGACGACCTGCACTCCGGCGACGGCGGGGTGGCGGACGAACGCCGCGACTGCGTGGCGCAGCACCGGTCGACCGCCGAGCGCGCGATACTGTTTGGGCAACCCGTCGCCGGCACGGACGCCGCGGCCGCCGGCGACGATGAGGGCATGGACGATCACGCCTGCGCTATACGCCGCCTGTCGGTCCCGGCAAGATGGCGCACGGGCCGGTCGCGGCTTGCCGCGGCGGACCGGACGCGGTACGGTGTGCCTAGATTTTAGGCAGACCTTCCCGTGCACCCGCTCCGCCCCATCACCGTCGGCCCGCACCGGCTCGACCCCGTCATCCTCGCGCCGATGACGGGCGTCACCGACCTGCCGTTCCGCCGCCTCGTCAAGCGCTACGGTGCCGGGCTGACGGTCAGCGAGATGATCGCATCCGAAGCGATGGTCCGCGAGACG
>JAFARM010000002.1 GCA_019245455.1 Sphingomonadaceae bacterium
GGGCGGCGCGAAGCTGGTCGGCATAGGTCGCGGCCGACGCGATTTCGATCGGCCCCGACGACAGGAAGCGGTGGCCGAAGGTCGTGCGCCCACTGGCGATGCCGGCCGCCTCGAACGGCACGACCGCATCGTCCAGCAGCGCGACGATGCCCGACAGCGGGCGGACCCACCGCGGGCTCGCCGTCGACACCGACGCCGCGCCCCAGCGCATCGACTTCGGCCAGTCGAAGTCGCGGACGATCGCCGGGATCAGGTCGGCGAGGACCTCGGCTGCCGGCCGCCCGGCGGTGACGGCGGTGCCGTAGAGGAAGCGGCCCTTCGGCGTGTCGCGTTCTTCGAGCGCATCCCTCGTCAAGCCGATCGACTTGAGGAAGCCCTCGATCGCCTGCGCGGGTGCATCCGCGCGCGGACCGCGGCGTTCGTCACGGACCTCGTTGCCGGCCGCGCCGACGCCGGTGACGTAGAGGCCGAGGCGGCGCGGGGTGACGAAGCTGCGAATGTCGCCGACCGGCAGGCGTGCACCGCGGACGCCGTCGCCGAAGCGCACGCGCAGCTGCTCGGCCGCCGCCGCCTGCATCCGCGCGGGGATTTCCTCGGTGAGGAGTTCGAGGAGGAAGTCAGCCATGCGCGCGCGGGCCTAGCGCGGGCCGCGTTCCCCCACCCCGGCCCTCCCCGCTCTCCGCTTCGCGGGGGGGGAGGGAGAAGACGGCGCCGCCTCGCCGGCTCTCCGCCTGGCGGAAGGCGCGGGAGAAGAAGGGACCTCCCTCCCCCCCCGATGCGCAGCATCGGAGAGCGGGGAGGGCCGGGGTGGGGGAGCCGGCCGCCATCATGCCCACCCGTTCTTCGCCACCCACGCCTCGGCCACCGCCTTGGTCAGGTCGCGGACACGGCCGATGTAGGCGGCGCGCTCGGCAACGCTGATGACGCCGCGGGCGTTCAGAAGGTTGAAGATGTGACTGGCCTTGATCGCCTGGTCGTACGCCGGCAGCGGCAGGCCGCGGTCGACCAGCGCCCGGCACTCGGCGGCGACGCGGCCGAACTGGTCGAACAGCAGCGCGGTATCCGCCGCCTCGAAGCTGTAGGCGCTGAACTCCCGCTCATTCTCGCGGAACACGTCGCCGTAGGTCAGGCCTGAGTTGTAGGCGAGGTCGTAGACCGAATCCTTGCCCTGGATGTACGTCGCCAGCCGCTCGAGTCCGTAGGTGATCTCGCCGCTGACCGGCGCGCAGTCGATGCCGCCGACCTGCTGGAAGTACGTGAACTGGCTGACCTCCATGCCGTCGCACCAGACCTCCCAGCCCAGCCCCCAGGCGCCGAGCGTCGGGCTCTCCCAGTCGTCCTCGACGAAGCGGATGTCGTGCTCGCGCCCGTCGATACCGATCGCGGCGAGGCTGCCCAGATACTGGTCGACGATGTCGGGCGGCGACGGCTTCAGGATGACCTGGAACTGATAATAGGCGCCGAGCCGGTTGGGGTTGTCGCCGTAGCGGCCGTCGGACGGACGGCGGCTCGGCTGGACATAAGCGGCGTTCCACGGGTTCGGCCCCAGCGCGCGGAGCACGGTCGCGGGGTGGAAGGTGCCCGCGCCCATCTCGACGTCATAGGGCTGGAGGATGACGCAGCCGCGCGCGCTCCAATAATGCTGGAGCGTCAGGATCATGTCCTGGAAGGTCGTCGGGGCACTTCGCGGCTGCAGCACGGACGGCGGTGTAGCGGCGGGGGAGCGGAGGGGTCAATGCCTCCCCTCCCGCTTGCGGAAGGCGTTAGGGTCGCGCGCTCCGTGGCGTAACGCAGCCGCAGCGCGGCGCTGCCCCACCCCGGGCCGCGCGTTCCGCGCGTCTCTCGCCCCTCCCCTGAAGGGGCGGGGAGGGTTACCCCCCGCTCTTGCGCGCCTTCTTCGCCGCCTTGCGCGCCGCGTACTTGGCATCGCGCGCGGCCTTGCGCTCCTTCTCGCGCATCTCCTCGGTGATCAGCGCCTCCTCGGCGGCCTTGCGCGCGGCCTCCTCCTTGGCCACGCGGGCGGCGACGACGGCGGCCTTCTCCGCGGCGATGCGGTCCTTCAGCGCCTGCGCCTTCTCGCGCTGCTTCGCTTCCTGACGCGCGGCGACGGCGGCGCGTTCAGCCAGCTCCTCGGGCGTCGGCTCGGCCTTGTTCTTGAACTTCTCGAGGACGGCGGCGCGGGCCTGGGCGGCGGCGGTCTTGCGGTCGTTGAAGTCGGGCAGCTTGAAGGCCATTCAGTCTCGCGTGTCCATGCGGGGGAGCCCGCCACTTAGGCGTTCGCCCGGCGACTCGCAACCGGCCGCTCCGGCGGCTATAGCGCCGCCGATGCGTATTCTTGCTGTCTGTGCCGCCCTCGCCACGCTCATCGCTCGTCCCGCCGCCGCCGAGCCCGCGATGTGGCACGTCCATTCGGCGACGACCGACATCACCCTGTTCGGCACGATGCACGCCCTGCCCCCTGAGACGGCGTGGCTGAGCCCGCGCATCGCCGCGCGCGTCGATGCCGCCGACACGCTGGTGCTGGAAACGGTGCTGCCCGACGACCCCGCGGGCCTGGCGCCATTGGTCGCGTCGCTGGGGTTCGAGGCGGGCCTGCCGCCGCTCGCCGCGCGCGTCGCGCCGTCGAAGAAGGCGAAGCTGCTCGCCGGCGTGTCGGCGCTCGGGCTGAACGCGGCGCAGCTCGACGGGATGAAGACGTGGCTGGCGGCGATCGCCATCGGCGACGGGGCGATCGAGCAGCTCGGCTTCAGCCAGGGCGCGGGCGTCGAGGCGACGCTGACCGCCCGCTTCCGCGCCGCGCACAAGCCGGTGATCGGCCTCGAGACGCCGGAGTCGCAGCTCCGCATCTTCGACCAGCTGCCCGAAACCGACGCCCGCGCCCTGCTCGACGCGACGGTCGACGATGTCGCCACCGCGCGTGACGATACCAACGCGCTTGTCGCCTACTGGCGGGCGGGCGAGACCGAGGCGCTGGCAGCCGACTTCGACAAGGGGTTCAAGGCGACGCCGCGCCTGGAACGCGCCCTGCTCGCCGATCGCAACCGCGCCTGGGCGGACTGGATCGCGGCGCGGCTGGCGACGCCCGGCACGGTGTTCCTGGCCGTCGGCGCCGGCCACCTCGGCGGCCCCGACAGCGTCGTCGCCATGCTGAAGGCGCGTGGGCTGATGGTCGAGCGGCTGCCCTAGAGCGACAGGCACGGTCCCGCCGGAGCGGCGTCGCGCAACCGGGCGGCGCGGGCGTAGCGGGCGTCGGCGACGGCAGCGCACAGATCGTCGAGCAGCACCTGGCCGAAGCGCCAGCCGCCGAGCCCGCTGTCGGCGTTGATATGGCCCTGAGCCCCGACATCGACGAGGGCACTGCCCCAGCGGTGGGCGAAGCAGCGCTGGCGGGCAAAGCTGGCGTAGGGATCGTCGCGGCTGGCGACGACGGTCGAGCGGAACGGCAGCGCCGCCGCCGGCATCGGCGCGAAGCGGCGAATGGCGGGGTTGGCCCCGTCGCGCTCGACATCGCACGGGGCGACCAGCAGCGCCGCGGCGACCCCCTCCCCGCCGCCCGCGGCCCAGTGCGCGACGGTGGCGCAGCCGAGACTGTGGGCGACGAGGACGACGGGAAGCGGCGACGCCGTGACGATGCGATCGAGCGCCGCGGTCCACGCCTCCGGGTGCGGATCGTCCCACGACGCCTGGCGCAGCATCAGGCAATCGGCGCGCGTCGCCGCCCAGATCGCCTGCCAGTGACCGTGCGGCGAGCCGCGGAAACCCGGAACGAGCACGACCTGGACCATCGCACGCCTCGTCGCTGAAGAGCGGGCGGGGACCCGGAGGGCCGTGGCCCCCGCCCAGTGGATCGCGCGGCTCTAGGGAGGGAGAGGGTGCCCGCGGCGACCCGCGTCTTATATCCCATTCCATCGGTCGGGTTTTGGTAGTTTTCCTTGGGGCCGCGCGAGGCGAACTAGGTGGAACCGCGCCGCCATTGCTATCCGTGCCCGTTTCGCCTACACGCCCCGCTCCCGCGCCCGCATCCCTGGAGGCGCGCGGGGTTTTGGAGAACCAGCACCATGAGCGAAGCGATGAAACTCGCGGCCGCGGTGCGCGACCGCGGAGGCAAGGGAGCCTCGCGGGCCGTGCGCCTGACCGGACGCGTCCCCGCCGTGATCTACGGCAACAAGACCGCCGCCACCATGATCCACGTGCCCGAAAAAGAGCTGACGCGCCTGCTCCACACCGGCCACTTCCTGAGTTCGGTGGTCGAGGTCGAGATCGACGGCACGGTCGAGCGCACCCTGCCGCGCGACGTCCAGTTCCACCCGGTCAGCGACCGCCCGATCCACGTCGATTTCCTGCGCCTGGCCGCGGGGGCGACGATCGATGTCGCCGTGCCGGTGCACATGATCGACCAGGACAAGTCGCCCGGCATGAAGCGCGGCGGCACGCTCAACATCGTCCGCCACGAGATCGAGTTGACCTGCCCGTCGGATGCGATCCCCGACCAGATCGACGTGTCGCTTGCCGGCCTCGACATCGGCGACTCGGTTCACATCTCGGCGATCAAGCTGCCCGAGGGCGTGACGCCGACGATCACCGACCGCGACTTCACCATCGTCAGCGTGGTCGCGCCGTCGTCGCTACAGTCGGCCGACGCCGCCGCCGACGAGGCGACCGCCGCCGCTGCCGCCGCCGAATCGGCTGCCGCCAAGGCGTAAAGTACGAGGGGCCGGCGGGGTGCAGATCTTCGCCGGCCTTGGCAATCCCGGCGCGACCCATGCGCTGCAGCGGCACAACGTCGGCTTCATGGCGGTCGACGCGGTCCACGCGGCGTGGCCGTTCGACCCCTGGCGGACGCGCTTTCAAGGCGTTGCCAGCGAGGGGCGGATCGGCGACGCGCGCGTGCTGCTGCTGAAGCCCGCGACGTTTATGAACGACAGCGGGCGGTCGGTCGCCGAGGCGATGCGCTTCTACAAGCTGGGGCCGGATGCGCTGACCGTATTCTACGACGAGCTCGACCTCGCCCCGTTCAAGGTCAAGGTGAAGCGCGGCGGCGGCGCGGCGGGGCACAACGGCATCCGCTCGATCGACGCGCATCTGGCGAGCATCGGCACCGATTACCGCCGCGTCCGCCTCGGCATCGGCCACCCCGGGCACAAGGACAGGGTACTCGGCCACGTGCTGGCGAACTTCGCGCGAGCCGAGGCCGAGCCACTGGCCGCCATGCTCGACGCCGTCGCGGCGGAAGCGGAGTGGCTGGTCGCCGACGACGACGTCCGCTTTATGAACGACGTGGCGCTGCGGCTCAGTTGATCGAGCTCTGCGTACCGCGTGGAAGGTTGCCGCGCGCACGCGCGTAGTCTGCCGCGGTCCGCCCCTTAGCATCGCGGGCGTTGGGGTCGGCTCCGGCAGCGACAAGAACGCGTGCAACTTCCTTGTCCCCGTTCCCGAGCGCCAGCATGAGCGGCGTCGCGCCGTCCGGGCCGGGCGCGTTTACGGGCGCCTTCCCGGCGAGCAGGGCGCGCGTACTCGCCATTCCGATGAGTGTACCGCGCACGACGGCGCACGAAAGCGGCAGCGCCTTGGCGTCATGGACCTGGCACAGCGCCGGCACGCGCGGGTTCGCGCCGGCGGCAAGGAGCGCCGCGACCACACGCGGGGCGTCGCTACCAACGGCCTTGGTCAGCAGCGTCTGGCCGTTCCCATCCACCGCATCAAGCGACGGCTTGAGTGACAGTACGGCCCGGATTGCGGCGAGGTCCCGCGGGTCGTGATCGCTCCCATCACGGTACCATATCTTGAGATCGCCGGGGTGGGCGGCTGCGAGTTCCGACGTCTCGACCGACATCGGCAGTTGCCGCCCCGGCGTCTGTTCAAGGATCGCGGCGATCGCCTCGTGCGCGGTCGCCCGTGGGTCGGCGAGGCGCGGCGCGAGCAGCTGCAATGACGTGACCTCGCTCGCCACTGCCGCATCGATGTAGGCATCGCGGATCGCTGCCGCGGGTAGCGGTTTTTCCAGGAAGAGCTTGACCACCTCCGGGTGGTGCGCCTTCACAGCTGCTTCGAGAGCGGTGTCGGCATCGCCGGGCACCGCAGGTTTCGCTCCGGCATCACGCAGCCTCCGTGCCATGTCGACGAAGCCGCCCTTCGCCGCGACGACGAGCGGCGGCGGCGTCGCGCCGTCCGCGTCCGCCGCCATCCCCGCGTCGAGCAGCAGCCCGACCGCGCGCGCGTCACCATCGGCCGCTGCCTTGGCCATCGCCGCCGGCGTGAACGGGATGCCGAGCTTGGCCAGTTCCGCCCGCGGGTCGGGCTTGGCCGGGTGGACGAGGCCGGCAAGGTCCTTGAAGGCGCTCGTGAACTGCGCCAGCCCGCCGACCAGCGAGGCGAACAACAACGCGAGGACGACCCACGGCGTCTTCTTCAGCGCCTCGATCGCCGCCAGCAGCTTCGCCCCCATCGGCCGCCTCCGTCTGCCCTCGGCGAGAATCGCACAGGCGAGCGGCGGCGGCAACGCTGGCCTTCGCCGCGGCGCTCGGCTAACCCTCGCCGCGACGCGGCCCCGCCGCACCCCCACCAGCCAGGATCATCGATGGGTTTCCGCTGCGGTATCGTCGGGCTGCCGAACGTCGGCAAGTCGACGCTGTTCAACGCGCTGACCGAGACCGCGGCGGCGGCGGCGGCGAACTATCCCTTCTGCACGATCGAGCCGAACGTCGGCAACGTGCCCGTGCCCGATCCGCGGCTGGCCGAGCTCGCGCGCATCGCCGGCAGCGCCAAGATCATCGAGACGCAGCTGGGCTTCACCGATATCGCCGGGCTCGTCCGCGGCGCGTCGAAGGGCGAGGGGCTCGGCAACCAGTTCCTCGGCAACATCCGTGAGACCGACGCCATCGTCCACGTCCTCCGCTGCTTCGACGACGACGACGTGACTCACGTCGAGGGGCGCATCGACCCCGTCGCCGATGCCGAGACCGTCGA
>JAFARM010000079.1 GCA_019245455.1 Sphingomonadaceae bacterium
CGAATGGTCCCCCTCCCCGCGCCGGGGAGGAACATCACGCCCGCTCCCTGGTCGCTGTAAACCGCACCGCCGTCTCGCGCTGGGCGGTGTAGTTCAGTTCCCACTGGTCGCGGGCCATGAACACTGGCGCGCCGTCGCGGTCCTCGGCCATCGCGCTCTTGTGCTGATCGACGAACGACTTCAGCGCCGCCGGCTCGTCGGCGGCGATCCAGCGGGCGGTGTCGAACGGCGACGGCTCGATGCCGGCGTCGACCTTGTACTCGGCGTCGAGCCGGCTGATCAGCACCTCGAGCTGCAGCTGGCCGACGACGCCGACGATCCACTGGCTGCCGATCATCGGCCGGAACAGCTGCGTCACCCCCTCCTCGGCCATGTCGGTCAGCGCGGTCCTCAGCTGCTTCGACTTGGTCGGATCGCCGAGGCGGACGCGGCGCAGGATCTCGGGCGCGAAGTTGGGGATGCCGGTGAAGGTCAGCGCCTCGCCTTCGGTCAGCGTGTCGCCGACCCTCAGCACGCCGTGGTTGGGGATGCCGATGATGTCGCCGGGGAAGGCCTCGTCGGCGATCTCTCGGTCAGCCGCGAAGAAGAAGATCGGCGAGTTGATCGCGATCATCTTGCCGGTGGCCACCTGCTTCAGCTTCATGCCGCGGCGGAAGCGGCCCGAGCAGACGCGGAAGAAGGCGATGCGGTCGCGGTGCTGCGGGTTCATGTTCGCCTGCACCTTGAAGACGAAGCCTGTCACCGCCGGCTCGTCCGGCGTCACGTCGCGCGGGGTGGCGTGCTGGACGCGCGGCGGCGGGGCGTAGGCGGCGAGCGCCGCGATGAGGTCGCCCACGCCGAAGTCCTTCAAGGCCGAGCCGAACAGCACCGGCGTCAGCGCGCCCTTGCGGTAGAGGTCGGGGTCGAGCTCGGCATAGCCACCAAGCGCCAGCTCCGCCTGTTCGCAGAAGGTCGCGAGTTCGTCCGCCGGCACGAACTCAGCCAGTGCCGGATCGTCGATGCCCGTCAGCGGCACCACCCGGCCGCTCGTCCGGCTGTCGCCCTCGGGCAGCGTCAGCGTGTGGGCGCGCAGGTCGTACAGGCCCCGGAACTGCCCGCCCATGCCGACTGGCCAGGTCAGCGGCACGACGTCCAACGCCAGCTGGTCAGCGATCTCGTCCAAGAGTGCGAAGGGGTCGCGCCCCTCGCGGTCGACCTTGTTGACGAAGGTGATGATCGGCACGTCGCGCAGGCGGCACACCTCGAACAGCTTGCGCGTCTGCGCCTCGATGCCGCGTGCGGCGTCGATGACCATGACGGCGGAATCGACCGCGGTCAGCGTGCGGTAGGTGTCCTCGCTGAAGTCCTCGTGGCCGGGCGTATCGAGCAGGTTGAAGGTGATGCCGCCGCGCTCGAAGGTCATCACCGACGAGGTGACGCTGATCCCGCGCTGCTGCTCGATCTTCATCCAGTCGGACCGTGCCCGCCGGTTGTTGCCGCGCGCGCGGACCTCGCCCGCCAGATGGATCGCGCCGCCGAACAGCAGCAGCTTCTCCGTCAAGGTCGTCTTGCCGGCGTCGGGGTGCGAGATGATCGCGAAGGTGCGGCGCGCGTTCGGCGCGGGAGCGGACATGGCGCGCGTTGTGCCGAGTTTCGCCCCTTCTGTCATCCCCGCGAAAGCGGACGCACCCGCCGATCCCCAACCCGCTCATGCTGAGCCTGTCGAAGCACGCAGAACTTTTGGCGCGTGCTTCGACAAGCTCAGCATGAGCGGGTTTCGAGTCTCAGCCGCAGCGCGCTTCCCGACGTCTCGGGGGTGACAGCAACGTCAGCGCCCGGACCTGCGCCGAAATGGTTCCGTCGCGCGCTCAATCCCGCTTGGCGCGCGACTCGGCATCTGTTACAAGCAGATGGCAGCGGGAGCGGGGAGTTTCCTGTGCGGAGTCAACGCCTTCTCATCGGCCTCTTGAGCGCGCTGGCAACGGCGGTCCCGGCCACGGCGTCAAGTCTTTATTCGGTGCCGAAATATGCGGCGATGTTGGTAAACGCCAACACCGGCGAAGTGCTCTACGCCCGCCAGGCCGATGCGCCGCGCTACCCGGCCTCGATCACCAAGGTGCTGACCCTCTACCTCGCCTTCGAGCAGCTGGCGAAGGGGGCGATGCGGCCCGACGAGCCGATCGTCGTCTCGCGCCATGCCGCAGCGCAAGCGCCGTCGAAGCTCGGCCTGCGCCCCGGCCAGACGATCCCGCTCCACGCCGCGATCGACGTCATCGCCACCAAGAGCGCCAACGACATCGCCGTCGCGCTTGCCGAGCACATCGCCGGCAGCGAGCAGGCCTTCGCCGCGCTGATGACGACGACGGCGCATCGGCTGGGCATGATGAACTCGCAGTTCGTCAACGCCACCGGCCTGCCCGATGCGCGCCAGCTAACCACCGCGCGCGATATCGCCACCCTGAGCCGCGCCGTCGTCCGTGACTTCCCGCAGTTCTACCGCGTCTTCAGCCAGGTGGCGGTCGACTACGAAGGCCATATGATCGAGAACCACAACCACCTGCTGACGACCCTGCCCGGCGTCGACGGGATCAAGACCGGGTTCACGTCGGCCGCCGGCTTCACCCTGGCGGCGTCGAAGGCGGAGGGCGGCACGCGGCTGATCGCGGTCGTGCTGGGCGGGCCGAGCCGGCTGGCGCGCGACGGCAATGTGACCAACCTGCTCGACACCGGCTTCGACGTGCTGCAGCGCCGCGCACGGGGCGAGTATACCACCGTGGCCGCGAACCTGGTCGAGCCCGAGGACCTCAACGACGGCACGCTCGACAGCCTGGCCGAGACCGCCACTGCCGACGCGCCGAGCCTTGCGATGCAGCCGCGCACCCCGCCGCTCCTCGCCCGCGGGCCGACGGCGGCGCGCATCCAGTGACGCGGCGGGTACGCTGAGCCGAGGCGACCGGCGAGGGCGGCTACGGCTGCGAGCGGCGGCCGGGTGCGGGCGTCGCGCCTTGGACCTTGGACGATGACCGCCGGCGACGGTCGTCGCCGGATCGCCGGCCGCTCCCCATTCGAGCCGCTGATCGGCTATTCGCGCGCGGTCGTCGACGCCGACGGCTGGGTGTTCGTCTCCGGGACGACGGGGGCGGGAACCGACGGGGCGATGCCGCCCGATGTCGAGACGCAGTGCGCCAACGCGCTGGCGACGATCGCCGCCGCGCTCGCCGAGGCGGGCGCGGGGTTCGGCGACGTGCGCCGAGTCCGCTACATTGTGCCCGAGGCGCGCGACTTCGAGCCGTGCTGGCCGCAACTCCGCGCCGCCTTCGGCGAGGCGCGGCCGGCGGCGACGATGATCGTCGCCGGCCTGATCGACCCGGCGATGCGGATCGAGATCGAGGTGACGGCGCGCGTGTCGCCCGCACGCGCATGAACCGTTTCTCCTTCGGTGACACCGCTGCGTTGGCCGACGACCTGCTGGCGCTGGTCCTCGCCGGCACCAAGACGGCGACCTGCTGGAGCGTCGCTGCCGGGCCGCCGCCGGCGGCGATCGGGGAGCAGGCGATCGTCCTGGACAGCGCCGGCCGCGACCGCGTGGTCGTCGAAACGGTCGGCATCGAGCAATGCCGCTTCGACGCGGTGGGAGCGGCCTTCGCCTTTGCCGAAGGGGAGGGCGATCGCAGCCTTGCCCAGTGGCGGGCGGGACATCGCCGCTTCTTTGAACGAAACGGCGGCTTTGATCCGGCAATGCCCTTATGGTGCGAACGGTTCCGCCTGATCGCCGTCCTGCCCATGGACTAAGCGCCAGGCTGTGACCCGCCACGCCGCTTTCGCGCCGGTCGTCGACGCGCGCACCCGCGTCCTCGTCCTCGGCAGCCTGCCCGGCGCGACGAGCCTCGCCACCGGCCGCTACTACGCCCATCCGCAGAACGCGTTCTGGCGGCTGGTCGGCGGTGTCATCGGCGTCGACCTAGCCGTGTTCGACTATGACGCGCGGCTCGCCGCCCTGCGCGCGCACGGCATCGGCCTGTGGGACACGGTCGCGAGCGCGCGGCGCAGCGGCAGCCTCGACGCCGCCCTGCGCGACGTGGCGGCGGCCGACCTCGCGGGGCTGGCGGCGACGCTGCCGGCCCTGCGCGCGGTCGCCTTCAACGGCCAGGCGGCGGCGCGCATCGGCCTTCCTAGCCTGCCGCCGGGGCTGCCGCACCTCGTCCTGCCCTCGTCGAGCCCGGCGCACACGATGCCCTTCGCGGCGAAGGCGGCGGCGTGGGCGGCGCTCGGTACGGTCCTCGACGATTGAACCTGCGGCCGGCGGCGGCGTTGCCCTGCGACAGCCGAAGGCCCTACCGATGCGCGTCCACCACCTCAACTGCGGCACCGACTGCCCGCTCGGCGGCCGGTTGTTCGACGGGCGGAGCCGCGGGCTCCACGGCCATCTCGTCTGCCACTGTCTGCTGATCGAGACCGACGCGCACGGGCTCGTGATGGTCGACACCGGCTATGGCCTGAGGGACGTCGACCACCCGCACCGCGAGCCGGCGCGGATCACGCGGGCGATGCGCGGCCTGCTGGGCATCCGCCTGCGCGCCGAGGAGACGGCGGTGCGGCAGGTCGAGGCGCTGGGCTTCGCTGCCCGCGACGTGCGCCACATCGTGCTGACCCACCTCGATTTCGACCATGCCGGCGGGCTGGAGGATTTTCCGCACGCGACCGTCCACCTGCTCGACCGCGAGTGGCGCGAGGCGACGGGGCCGCGCACCGGCTTTGTCGCGCGCAACCGCTACCGCCCCGCGCAGTTCGACGAGGTCGGGCGGTGGCAGCGCTACACCGGCACCGGGGAGCCGTGGTTCGGCTTCGACGCGGTGCGCGACCTCGCCGGCCTGCCGCCCGAGATCCTGCTGGTGCCGCTGCCCGGCCACACCTGGGGCCATGCGGGGGTGGCGATCGACC
>JAFARM010000199.1 GCA_019245455.1 Sphingomonadaceae bacterium
CGACACGCGGCACCTGGTGCTCACGTGGCAGGGCGAGACAGTCGCCGACATCCCGCTCGATCCGCTCGCCGAGAAGGCGCCGAGCTACGACCGGCCGGCGCTCGATCCGGATGCGTACCGCGCCTGGGCGGGCGTCAAGCCGCTGACCGACGTGCCGGAATCGACCGACCTCGCCGCCGACCTGTTGAAGCTGATGGCGTGCCCCGACATCGCCTCGAAGCGCTGGATCTGGGAGCAGTACGACCACATGGTCGGGGCCGACACGGTCCAGCGCCCCGGCGGCGACGCGGCGGTGGTGCGGGTGCACGGGACGCGGAAGGCGCTGGCGCTGACCACCGACTGCACGCCGCGCTACTGCTACGCCGACCCGCGCGAGGGCGGCCGGCAGGCGGTGGCGGAGGCGTGGCGCAACCTGATCGCGGTGGGCGCAAAGCCGCTGGCGATCACCGACTGCCTCAACTTCGGCAACCCGCAGCGGCCCGAGATCATGGCGCAGCTGGTCGGCTGCATCGAGGGCATGGCCGAGGCGTGCCGCGCGCTCGACTTCCCGGTCGTGAGCGGGAACGTGTCCCTCTACAACGAGACCGACGGGACGGGCATCCTGCCGACGCCGGCGGTGGGCGCGGTCGGGCTGATCGAGGATTACGCCCGGACGATGACGATGGGGTTCAAGGCGGAGGGGGAGCAGGTTGTCCTGATTGCTGGCTCGCGCGAGCATTTGGGTCAGTCGTTGTGGTTGCGCGAAGTTGGCGGCCGTGAGGAGGGCTCTCCGCCACCGGTCGACCTCGATCACGAGCGGCGCGCCGGAGCCTTCGTGGCGAGTTTGATCGCCGAGGGCATCGTCAGCGCGGTCCATGACTGCGCCGACGGCGGGCTTGCGGTCGCCATCGCCGAAATGGCGCTGGCAAGCGACATCGGCTTCTACGGACCCCACCTTACGAACGGCGGCGTTGGCGACATCGGCCGCTTGTTTGGCGAGGACCAAGGACGATACGTCGTGACGACTAGCGATCAGACGCAGGTCATCGCCCGCGGCATGGCTGCAGGCATATTTGCGCTGCCTATCGGTACGACGGGTGGCGACGCCCTGATCTTTGGCGGAAGCACCCCTCGCAAGAGTGCGGGTCCGAGCCCCAAGTGGTGCATCCCCCTCGCCGCGCTCGGCGCCGCACACGAGGGTGCCCTCCCCGCGCTGATGGCAACCGCTGCATGAGCGACGCCGGCACCTACGCGCTGCTGGTCCTCGCCGGTGCGCTGCTGTGCAATGGCATCCCTCACCTCGCCGCGGGCTTACGCGGCGAGGCGTTCCCCACCCCCTTCGCCGATCCGCCGGGGCGCGGGCTGTCGTCGCCGCTGCTCAATTTCCTGTGGGGGGCGGCGAATCTGTCGATCGGGCTGTGGCTGCTGCCGCGGCTCGACCTCGTCGATCCGCGCTATGGCCGGGTCGCCGTCGCCGCGGGGTTCGTCGCCATCGGCTGCTACCTGGCGGTACATTTCGGCCGCGTGCGGGGGGAGCGATGATCGAGTCCGAGACGATGCCCGCCGACGCCGCCATCCCGCCGGTCGACCCTGCGCCGCAGCCGTCGCGCCGCACCGTCCTCGCCGGGCGCGCCTTCAGCCTGGCCGAGCACGGCCTCCTCATCCTCATCGCCGTCATGACGCTGACCGCGGCGGCGACCGAGGTCTGGCGGGTAATCGTCGTGCAGAAGATCGACCTCGCCGACATCCTGCTGATGTTCCTGTATACCGAAGTCATCGGCATGATCGGCGTGTTCTATACGGGCAAGGGGTCCGCCTTCGTCTACCCGATCTTCATCGCCATCACCGCGCTCGCCCGGCTGATCGTGCTCCAGGGCAAGAACATGGCGCCCGAGAACATCGTCTTCGAGGCGAGCGCGATCCTGCTGCTGGCGCTGGCGGCCGCCATCATCGTCCGCCTGGGGAGGCACGCATGATCCGGCTCTACACCGCCACGGTACCGGCGTTCCTGCAGCAGATCGCCGCCGTCGCCGGCCTGCTCGACCGCGCCGAGGCGTTCGCGGCCGAGCGGGGGATCGCGGCCGAGACGCTGCTCGGCGCGCGCTTCGTGCCCGACATGAACGACTTCCGCTATCAGGTGAAGTCGGTCGCGGTGCACTCGTGGGGGGCGATCGAGGGCGTGCGCGCGGGCTTCTTCGCGCCCGATACGACGCCGCCGCCGGCGGACCTGCCGGCGCTGCGGGCGCGCCTCGCCGACACGCGCGCGGCGCTGGAGGGGCTCGACCCGGGCGAGGTCGACGGCTTCATGGGGCGCGACATGGTCTTCGGCATGGGCGAGCGGCGCGCGGCCTATGCGGCGGAGGACTTCCTGCTATCGTTCACGCTGCCCAACCTGTATTTCCACGCGGCGACCGCCTATGACCTGCTGCGCTGGCAGGGCGTGCCGCTGGCCAAGCACCACTATCTCGGCCGCCCGCGGTTCAGGCCGGGCTAAGGCTTCCGATACGGGATGAAGTCGCCGAGCCGCGCGGTCGCGACCGGCGCGCGCGAGTTCTCGTTCAACAGCTCGACACGCTCGCCACTGCACAGCCGCGCCGCAGCGGGGACGAAGCGCGGCGTGACGCCGTCGTGGACGAACGACTGCGCCGTCGTGACGCGATTGAGGTAGATCGTGCCGCCGGTCCGCATCGTCAGGACGAAGCCGGTGCCGGCGATCAGGTGCGTGGTTTCGATCTCGCGCGGGTCGATGCAGGCGACGGGTGGCCCGGCGACCCTGCCTGCGATCAGCGGCGCGAGCCGATCGGCGGTCAGCGCCGCCGCCGGGGCAGCGAGGAGAACCGCAAGGAGCGCCGCGCGGATCATGCCAGCGCCTGCGCCGCCTTCAGCACCGCCTCGGCGTGGCCCGGCACCTT
>JAFARM010000344.1 GCA_019245455.1 Sphingomonadaceae bacterium
GCATCACGGCACTCGCCGCGATGGCCTCGGCGCGGCCGAGCAACGCGTCGCCGCCGATGAGCGACTCCGGTCCGACGAGCCCGATGGCCGTGCTGCGGCCGCACGTCGTGAGCATCACGCGAGCGATCATCGTCTCCGGGAACCAGACGAGCGCCGTCGCGCCCTCGGCCGCCGGCAACGGCTCGCCCGGGGCGAACCGACGCTCCGGCGCCTGGTTGGACAATGCGGATTCCGCGACGGCGCCGAGCAGGCGAAGCAAGTGATTGCCGGTGCGGAGGCTCGGCGCGATCGGCAAGGACCCGTGCATTCGCGCTCCCATCGACAAACGCAAAGCTACGGGGCGACCGCCCGCCCGGATGCGTTCGGTACGCAGCCGTACCCACAACGTCCTGAAAAGGAACGCCGCCGTAGCTGTCGTGTTCCACGTCGGATGCTCAGGGAGGCACGCACGATGACCAGCAGCACGGACCTAATCGAGGCCTTCGACGCGCGCGCGACGCGCCGGCTCGAACGACGCGAGTTCTTCCGCTCGATCGGCATGGTGGGCGCGTTCGCCGGCGCCATGGCGATCGCCAACCGCGCCGAGGCTCAGGCCGCCGCGCCGTCGGATTCGGACGTGCTCAACTTCGCGCTTAACCTCGAATATCTGGAGGCGCAGTTCTACGCCTATGCGGCAACGGGCGCGGGGCTGCCGAACAGCTCGCTGACCGGGGTCGGCACGCAAGGCGCGGTGATCGCGACCGGCGCGCACAAAGTGGCGTTCTCCGATCCCGCCGTCGCGTCCTATGCGCGCGAGATCGCCGCGGACGAGGTCGCGCATGTCGCCTTTCTCCGCTCCGCGCTGGGCGCGTCGGCGATCGCGCAGCCGACGATCGATATCAGCGTCGGCGTCAACAGCGCCTTCTCGATGGCCGCACGCGCGGCCGGCCTGATCAACGCGGCGCAGAGCTTCGATCCCTATTCGACCGACGAGAACTTTCTGCTCGGCGCATTCATCTTCGAGGATGTCGGCGTCACGGCCTACAAGGGCGGCTCGGTCCTGCTCAGCAACAAGACCTATCTCGAGGCGGCCGCCGGCATCCTGGCGGTGGAGGCGTATCACGCCGCGATCGTCCGCACAACGCTCTACGCCAAGGGCATGACGACGCCCGCGCTCATCTCTGCGACCGAAGCCATCTCGAACGCCCGCGACAGCCTCGACGGCCCCAGTGACGACGACCAGGGCGTCGCGCCGACGAACGACGCGAGCGGCAACGTGGTGTCGAATATCGTGCCGCTAGACGCGAACGGGATCGCGTTCAGCCGGACGGTCGCTCAGGTCCATAACATCGCGTACCTCACGAAGAACGCGGCCACGAGCGGCGGCTTCTTCCCCAACGGTACGAACAACCCCAACAACGCGCTCCGCAGCAGCGGCGCGAACTGATCGAGCAAGGGAGGCATCGCCATGAACCATGACCTAATCGCCGCCATGTTCGACCAGCGGCAAAAGCAGCGCCAGGCGCGCCGCGATTTCCTGCGGGTGGCCGGCGCGGCCAGCGTCGCCGCCGCCGGATCGACGCTGCTCGCGAGCTGCGGCGACAACAATAGCAATCCCGCGCCGACGCCGACGCCCAGCCCGACCGCTACGTCGACGCCGCTCGGCGACGCGGACGTCCTGAACTTCGCGCTCAATCTCGAATATCTGGAGGCGCAGTTCTACTCCTACGCGACGTACGGCACGGGCCTGCCCGCGAGCGCGCTGACCGGCACCGGCACGCAGGGCGCGGTGCAAGGCGGCCATCAGGTCCCTTTCAGCGATCCGCTCGTGGCGCAATATGCGCGCGAGATAACGGCCGACGAACGGGCGCATGTGCTGTTCCTTCGCCAGGCGCTCGGGGCGTCGGCGGTGGCGCAGCCGGCGATCGACATCAGCGTCAGCCCGACGAGCGCCTTCTCGAAGGCGGCGCAAGCGGCAGGGCTGGTCGCTGTCGGAACCGCGTTCGATCCCTATGCCAGCGACGAGAATTTCCTCCTCGGCGCGTTCATCTTCGAGGATGTCGGCGTGTCGGCCTATAAGGGCGCGTCGCCGCTCATCTCGAACAAGACCTATCTCGAGGCCGCGGCAGGCATCCTCGCCGCCGAGGCATATCACGCCGGCTTGGTCCGCACCGTCCTGTATCGCAAGGGACTGGCGACGCCGAGCTTGACGACGGCGGCCGGCAAGATCTCGGACGCGCGCGACAGCCTCGACGGGCCCAGCGACGACGATCAGGGCATCGTCGATGGCAGCGGCAACGCGAATATCGTGCCGACCGACAGCAACGGCATCGCCTATAGCCGATCGACTGGGCAGGTACTGAACATCGTCTACCTGGCGTCCGGGGCGACCCGCGCTGGCGGCTTCTTCCCGAATGGCGTCAACGGCCAGATCAACACCAGCAATCTGAACTGAACGCCGAGCGCGCCGGGCTTGTGATCGCAAGCCCGGCCGCGACCCGGCCGATCGGCAGGTGCCGGATCAGCCTTTCTCGGTACCGGCCATGGTCACCACCAGCTTGCCCCGGGTGTGGCCATCGCGAAGCGCGAGGCAGGCGTCGCGTCCCTGGTCGAAACCGTACACCTGGCCGACATTCGCGGCGAGCCGGCCGTTCAGGTGATCCTCCACGACCCGGGCCAGGTCGCCGGGCTCAGCCTTGAGCCGGCTGTAGATGACGTTGATCCTCGGGCCGAACTTCTCGGGATCGGGGCCGAACAGCGTCGAGAGCAGGATGCCGCCGTCACGCACGCCGGCGGCGCTCGCAAGCAAGGCGTCGAACATCGACACGAGATCGACCAGCACGTCCACGCCAGCCGGGTACCGTTGCTTTAGCCCGTCCACGAAGGCGCGCGCGCGATAGTCGATCGCTTCCGCCGCGCCGTTCCCCGTCACCAGAGCGGCGTCATATTCCGTCGCCGACGCGATCACGTGTGCGCCCGCCGCGCGCGCATATTGCGTCAGCGCCAGCCCGACGCCACCCGTCGC
>JAFARM010000345.1 GCA_019245455.1 Sphingomonadaceae bacterium
GAGGTTCACGCCGCGATCCATGCCCATCGGCAGGCGTCGGGCGACGACCCGATCCCCGTCGTCGCCGACCGGATCGCCGCGGGAGCGAAGCTGCTGTGCTTCGATGAGCTTCAGGTTCGCGACATCGCCGACGCGGCGATCGTCAGCCGCCTGTTCACCCACCTGTTCGACGCCGGCACGGTGGTGGTGGCGACGTCGAACCGGCCGCCGGCCGACCTCTACAAGGACGGGCTGAACCGCGCGCTGTTTCTGCCGTTCATCGACCTGATCGAAGCGCGGATGGACGTGATCGCGCTGAATGGTCCGGTCGACTACCGCCTCGACCGGCTGGGCGGGGCGGCGACGTGGTACGTGCCGAACGGGCCGGCGGCAACCAAGGCGCTCAGCGACGCCTTCTTCCGCCTGACCGACTTCCCCGTCGAGGACCGGGTGCGCGTGCCCTCCGAGACGATCCCCGTGCCCGGCGGTCGGACGCTGTTCGTGCCCAAGTCGGTCAAGGGCGTGGCCGTGTTCTCGTTCAGCCGCCTGTGCCGCGCGGCGCTGGGCGCGGCCGACTATCTGGCGGTGGCTCGCCGCTTTCACACCGTCATCGCCGTCGGCATTCCCGTCATGGGGCCGGAGAACCGCAACGAGGCGGCGCGCTTCGTCACGCTGATCGACGAGCTCTACGAGCACAAGGTCAAGCTGCTCGCCGCCGCCGATGCCGATCCGGCGGGCCTGTACCTGGCCGGCGACGGTGCCTTCGAGTTCGAACGGACGGTGTCGCGGCTGATCGAGATGCAGTCCGCCGATTATCTGGCGATGGGTCACGGAGGCTGAGGATGGACGAGCTGACCGGCAGTTGGCGGCTGCTGTCGCACGTGGCGGTGAACCAGGCGACGGGCGAGCGGACGAACCCGTTCGGCGCGTCGCCAAGCGGCAGCCTGATGGTCCACGATGGCCGCATGATCGTCGTCATCACGCCCGAGGATCGCGGTGGCGGCGCACCGGTCATCGCCTATGCCGGTCGGATCAGCGTGCGTGGCGACGGGCGGCTGGCAACCGCGGTCGAGGTCGCCTCGGTCCCGCAGTGGGTCGGTGGCGAGCAGGTCCGCGGCTGGCGGCGCGACGGCGACCGGCTCGAGCTGACGACGCCGCCTGGGGTGCCGCCGGGCGGCGAGCATCCGGTTATTGCGGTGCTGACGTGGCTTCGTGCCGACGCGGTTGCGGGCGGCGGAGCGAGCGACTAAGCCGTCGCCGTCTTCAGCGCGGCTGCGGCCGCTTCACGAGGTGGCACCATGGCCCGCAACAAGATCGCCCTCATCGGCGCCGGCAACATCGGCGGCACGCTCGCGCACCTCGCCGCCGCCAAGGGACTCGGCGACGTCGTCCTGTTCGACGTCGTCGAGGGCGTGCCGCAGGGCAAGGCGCTCGACCTTGCGCAGTGCGGCCCTGTCGAGGGCTTTGACGCGGTGCTCAAGGGCACCAACGACTATGCCGACATCGCCGGGGCAGACGTCATCATCGTCACCGCCGGCGTCGCCCGCAAGCCGGGGATGAGCCGCGACGACCTGCTCGGCATCAACCTCAAGGTGATGAAGGCGGTCGGCGAGGGGATTCGCACGCACGCGCCCGATGCTTTCGTCATCTGCATCACCAATCCCCTCGACGCGATGGTCTGGGCGCTGCGCGAGTTCAGCGGCCTGCCGCACCACATGGTCGTCGGCATGGCGGGCGTCCTCGACAGCGCGCGCTTCCGCCACTTCCTCGCCGAGGAATTCAAGGTCAGCGTCCAGGACGTCACCGCCTTCGTGCTCGGCGGCCACGGCGACACGATGGTGCCGGTGCTGCAATATTCGACCGTCGCCGGCATCCCCGTGCCCGCGCTGATCGAGATGGGCTGGAGCACGCAGGAGCGCATCGACGCCATCGTCAAGCGCACCCGTGGCGGCGGCGGCGAGATCGTCGCGCTGCTGAAGACCGGCAGCGCCTATTACGCGCCCGCCACGAGCGGCATCGCCATGGCCGAGGCGTATCTCTACGACCAGAAGCGCGTCATCCCGTGCGCGGTCAACCTGACCGGCCAGTACGGGGTCAACGACCTGTACGTCGGCGTGCCGTGCGTGATCGGCGCGGGCGGCGTCGAGAAGGTGGTCGAGATCGCGCTGGACGACGAGGCGAAGGCGAACTTCCAGGTTTCGGTGGACGCGGTGAAGGAGTTGCTGGCGGCGTGCCGGGCGATCGAGCCGTCGCTGGGTTGACGCCAGAAGCAGAAAAAGTGGAGATTAACTCGTTTGACAGGATGATGCGATCAACGGCGACTTGGATCGAGAAGCTAAATCTAGTCCCAGGCTGGGAGGAATGGCAAAAGAGCAGGGTTGAGTGTGTCGCGCTTTACGATCTTGCTGATCTTTGGGAGCAGGGACTGGACTTTCCACTGCCAGCCGAACTAGAAGTTCAGCATTCTGCGATTATGTCTTACTTGTCCATGAGCGTGAGCTTAGCAGCGGTTTCGGACTGTGAATACTATTTCCGACGGTATCCCTTCAAAGGTCTTCCTGTTGGCCGTCGGGAACACCTGCGCTACACTTGCGAGAACTATTTCTCCCGCATCTACGAATTCGGCGAGCGCATGAAGAGATGTCTAAATGCCGTAAATAGCACATTGTCCATCGGTAAGATAGATATCAAAGGGATACTCAAGTCATTCGACGCCGAATTCAAGGATGAGTTGCGGGCCCGTAATCGGATACATCATCACGATAGCTTTGACGACGTCTTGTTTGATAAAATGTTTCTAACTGGGGTTATGGCTGACGTCGGGAACCGCGATATATGGCAGCGCGAGATGCGTCGGACCTATCGTCGTTTTGGCTCAGAATGGGCTCAGCGCGTCAGGAAGCGAGCTAACCGCGTTGCAATATATCGGGATGCTGTGGGAGAAGCGATGCTTACAAATTGCAGTTATCTGCAAGACAGCTGATAAGCCGCTAGTTGGAGATCATAGCGACACTTGTAGCGCAAGAAGCCACTCGTTCCTCTAAGTAATCACCCGCTCCC
>JAFARM010000414.1 GCA_019245455.1 Sphingomonadaceae bacterium
AGGGTGTGAGGTCGCGGCATCGAGCGCCGTAACCGATTACCAGCCTGGGGCACACCCCACCCGCCGCGCTGGCGCGCGAGTCGCCTCTCCCGCAAGCGGGAGAGGATCACACCGTCAGGTTGTCGAGAAGCCTTGTCCCCCCAATCCGCGCCGCCGCGATCAGCCGGGCGGTGCCCGCGAGCGTCTCGAGCGGCTGCATCTCGGCGTTGACCAGTGCGACATAGTCGGGTTCGGCGAACCCCGCCGTGACCAGCCGCGTGCGGACAGTGGTCAGGACGGTGGTCACGGGAACGCCGGCTTGCAGCGCTTCCCGCGCCGCCGCCAGCGCTCGCGGGAGCGTCACCGCCCGTGCCCGCTCGTCGGCGCTGAGGTACGCGTTGCGCGACGACAGGGCCAGGCCGTCGGCATCCCGCACGATGGGCGCGCCGACGATCTCGACCGGCAGGGCGAGGTCGACGACGAGCCGGCGGATGACGGCGAGCTGCTGCCAGTCCTTCTCGCCGAACACGGCGAGATCGGGGGCGCAGGCGATCAGCAGCTTCGTCACCACCGTCGCCACGCCGGCGAAGTGGCCCGGGCGGACCGCGCCCTCGAACCGCTCGGTCAGGCCGGCGACCTCGATCCGCGTCGCGAAGCCCGGCGGGTAGACATCGCTCACCGCCGGCGCGAACAGCAGGTCGCATCCCGCCGCCGCCAGCTTCGCCGCGTCGGCCACCTCGTCGCGCGGATAGCGGGCGAAGTCCTCGTCCGGCCCGAACTGCGCCGGGTTGACGAAGACGCTGGCGACGACCCGCTCCGCCCCCGCCGCTCGGGCCGCCGCGATCAGCGCGAGGTGCCCGGCGTGAAGCGCGCCCATCGTCGGCACCAGCGCGACCCGCGCCGGCCGGAAGGTGGCGACGGCAGCGCGCAGATCGGCGACGGTGCGGACGATGGGGAGCGGACGCGTCGGCGCGGAAGTCGGCGACGGGGACGTGAGCGGGACGGACAAGAGGCAGGGCTCCGGTTTGACTCGGACGGGGCGATACGGGAAAGCCGCGCCGACACGCGGGCAAGGGACCAATGGGCGCGCAGCAAGCACATCTGATCGTGCTCGGCAACGAGAAGGGCGGGTCGGGCAAGTCGACGACCGCTGTCCACATCGCCGTGGCGCTGGCGCACGACGGCGCGCGCGTCGGCGTCGTCGACCTCGACGCGCGGCAGCGGACCGTCGCGCGCTACCTCGAGAACCGCGCCGCCTTCGCCAGGAAGCGCGAGCTGGCCTTGGTCCAGCCCGAGGTGGCGGTGATCGCCGACGATGCCGAGGGCGCGGCTCCGGGCGCGCCGCGGGCGGACACGACGGCGTTGGCGGAGCGGCTCGCGGCCTGGGCCGGGCTCGACTTCGTCGTCGTCGACACGCCTGGGCGCAATTCGGCACTCGCCCGCGCCGCGCTCGCGCGCGCCGACACGCTCGTCACGCCGATGAACGACAGCTTCGTCGACTTCGACCTGATCGGCCAGGTCGATCCCGAGACGTACAAGGTCCGCCGCCCGAGCTTCTTCGCCGAGATGGTGTGGGACGCGCGCAAGGCCCGCGGCCGCGCCGACGGCGGCACGGTCGACTGGGTGGTGCTCAGGAACCGCCTGTCGAGCCTGGAGGCGCGCAACATGAAGCGCGTCGGCGGGGCGCTCGACGAACTCGCCAAGCGCGTCGGCTTCCGCGTCGCGCCGGGCCTGTCGGAGCGCGTCATCTACCGCGAGCTGTTCCCGCGCGGCCTGACCCTGCTCGACATGGCGGCGCTCGAGGAGGTCAGCGTCAGCCATGTCGCCGCGCGGGCCGAGCTGCGCGCCCTCATTGCCGCGCTCGCCCTGCCGGCGGCGGTTCGCGCGGCGGCGTGATCCTGGCGCTGATCGCCGTCGCCGCGCTGACGTGGTGGCTGCACCGCGACGGGCTGCTGCTGCCCAACCTGCGGCGCTTCGGCGTCGCCGCCGGCGCGGCGCTGGTCGCAGCGCGACTGGTCACCGACGGCGCGCCGTTCGCCGCCGCCGCGGTCGTCGCCGCCGGCGTGTGGTGGTGGACCGCGTCGCGTCCGGTGGCGATGTCGGACGTGGCGGCCGCCCGTGCGCTGCTCGGCGTCGATGCGGCAGCCGACGCCGCCGCGATCCGCACCGCATGGCGGCAGGCGATCGCCGATGCGCACCCCGACCGCGGCGGCTCGACCGACCTCGCCGCACGCCTGACCGCCGCACGCGATCTGCTGCTGCGCAGCACGGGCCGGTAGCGACAGATCGGCGTCGGATTGGCGAAGAACGCGCTGCGGCGGCGGCAAATCCGCAAAAAAATGAAGCAACTTGCCGAAAAGCGACGACTCTTGCGCTTGCAATCGTAACATTCCGGGCTTATTGTGCGGTGCAGCATAAGGCTTACGGGAGCGGATGAATGGCGCCGGTGGAGGAAAAGACGACGCGCAAGCGTGCGAAGTCCGTCATCGAAATGCCGGTCGAAGCTGAGGCCGTCGCGGCATCGCCGCTGCCGGTGGTCGAGGCCATCCCGCTGGTCGAGCCTGCTCTGCACGATGCCGCCGACGAACCGCTGGCCGCGACGTCCGCCGTCGAATTGACGGTGCCCGACGCCTCCGCGCCGGTCGATCTCGTAGTCTCTGCCGACCCTGAACCGAACGTCCCCCCTGCCGCCCCCGCGGCTGAAGCCAAGAAGGAAGCGACCATGACCGAGACCTACACCACTGCCGCCGACGCGATGAAGAACGGTGCCGAGGCGATGAAGGCCAGCATCCACACCACGACCGAGAACGCGATGAACCAGGGCAAGGCCGCCTTCGACCAGGTCGCGTCGAAGTCGCGCGAGGCGATCGAGCACGGCATGAAGCAGGTCGACGAGTTCGCCGGCATGGCCCGCGGCAACGTCGAGGCGATGCTCGCCTCGTCGCGTGCCGCCGCCCAGGGGATCGAGGCGATCGCCCGCGAGATCGCCGAGTTCAATCGCAAGGCGTTCGACGAGACGACCGCCGCTGCCCGCGCCATGACCACGGTCAAGACGCCGAACGAACTGCTGCAGCTGCAGAACGACTTCGCCAAGACGCAGTTCGACGCCGCCGTCGCCGAGATGTCGAAGCTGTCGGAGACGATGGTCAAGCTGATGGGCGAGGTGTTCGAGCCGATGCAGGCCCGCGTCGCCGTCGCCACCGACAAGATGAAGGCGATGGTCGGCACCGTCGGCCAGTAAGCCGCCGTCCCGCTCTGCGGGAAGACCGATCGAGGGCGGCCCGGACCACCGTGCCGCCCTTTTTCGCGCGACCTACCCCACGCTGCTCGGTGTCTCGCGGCGTGCCGCTGCCACCCGCCGGCCAGCGAGCGCGACGACAAGCCCGGCGAGCGCCACCGCCGCGCCGGTCGCCGCCAGCGGTTTCCAGCGATACCCCTCGAACAGCGTCGACAGGATCAGCGCGATGATCGGCACGGCGACGTTGACATAGCCCGCCGGCCCCGGCCCGATGCGGCGGATAAGGTCAAAATAAGCGGCAAAGGCGACGACGGTGCCGGCGAGCGCAAGGACCGCCAGTCCCACCCCGTACGCGGGGCGCGGATCCCAAACCGGCGACCCCGCCGTAGCCAGGGCGTACAGCGTGTTGCACGCG
>JAFARM010000187.1 GCA_019245455.1 Sphingomonadaceae bacterium
CTCTCGACCGGGTGGCCTGAGAAGTAGAAGCCGAACGCCTCCTTCTCCGCCGCCATCGTCTCGGCGAGCGTCCACGCCTTGCCCGGCGGCACCAGCATGGCGAGCGAGCGGTCGTCGGCGGCCCCGAACAGCGCCACCTGCGCGCTCTCCCGCGCCGCCGCCGCGCTCTGCGCCGTGCCGAGCAGCGCCTCGGCGAGCGCATGGACGCCGCCGCGGTTGCGCTCGATGCCGTCGAACGCGCCGCTGCCGATCAGCGCCTCGAGCTGCCGCTTGTTGAGAAGCTTGGGGTCGATGCGGCGGGCGAAGTCGCTCAAGGAGGCGAACGGCCCGGCGGCGTTCCGCACCTCGACGACGCCCGCCATTGCCTTCGCCCCGACGCTCTTGAGGCCCGCCAGCGCGTAGCGGACCGCCCCCTCCCCCGCGGCCTCCTCCACCGTGAAGTCGGCGTCGCTGGCGTTGATGCACGGCGGCAGGCACTTGACCCCCATCCGCCGCATATCGTCGACGAACACCGCCAGCCGGTCGGTGTTATCGGTGTCGAACGCCATCGACGCGGCGTAGAACTCGACCGGGTGGTGCGCCTTCAGCCACGCCGTCTGATAGCTGACGAGGGCATAGGCGGCGGCGTGGCTCTTGTTGAAGCCATAGTCGGCGAACTTGGCGACCAGCTCGAAGATCGCGCCCGCCTGGTGCCGGTCGATGCCGTTCGCCGCCGCGCCGTGGGCGAAGCGCACCTTCTGCGCATCCATCTCGGTCTTGATCTTCTTACCCATGGCGCGGCGGAGCAGGTCGGCCTCGCCCAGGCTGTAGCCCGCCAGGATCTGGGCGATCTGCATCACCTGCTCCTGGTAGACGATGATGCCGTGGGTCTCCTTGAGCACCGCCTCGATGGCGGGGTGCGGGTAGTCGGGGGCTTCCTCGCCGTTCTTGCGCCGGCCGAAGGCGGGGATGTTGGCCATCGGCCCCGGCCGGTAGAGGGCACCGAGCGCGATGATGTCGGCGAAGCAGTCGGGCCGCACCTGCGTCAGCGCCCGGCGCATCCCCTCGCTTTCGAACTGGAACACCCCGACCGTGTCACCGCGCGCGATCAGCCGGTAGGTGTCGGAGTCATCGAGGGGCAGCGCGCCGAGATCGATGGCGAGGCCCTTCGCCGCCAGCAGCTCGCTCGCCCGCTGCAGCACCGACAGAGTCTTGAGGCCGAGGAAGTCGAACTTGACCAGCCCCGCCTTCTCGACCCACTTCATGTCGAACTGCGTCACCGGCATATCCGAGCGGAGGTCGCGGTAGAGCGGCACCAGCTCGCTCAAAGGCCGGTCGCCGATGACGACGCCGGCGGCATGGGTCGAGGCGTGGCGGGGCAGCCCCTCGAGCCGCAGCGCGATCTCGAGCAGGTGGGCGACTTTGGGGTCGCGGTCGCGCTCGGCGACGAGCTCCGACACGCCGTTCAACGCCCGTTCGAGCGTCCACGGGTCGGTCGGGTGGTTGGGGATCAGCTTCGCCAGCCGGTCGACCTGCCCGTACGACATCTGCAGGACGCGGCCGACGTCCTTCAGCACGGCGCGCGCCTTCAGCTTCCCGAAGGTGATGATCTGCGCCACCTGCCCGCGGCCATAGCGGCTCTGGACGTAACGGATGACCTCGCCGCGCCGCGTTTCGCAGAAGTCGATGTCGAAGTCGGGCATCGACACGCGCTCGGGGTTCAAGAACCGCTCGAACAGCAGGCCGTGGGCGAGCGGGTCGAGGTCGGTGATCGTCAGCGCCCAGGCGACGACCGACCCCGCGCCCGACCCACGCCCCGGTCCGACCGGGATGCCCTCCGCCTTCGCCCAGCGGATGAAGTCGGCGACGATCAGGAAGTAGCCGGGGAAGCCCATCTGGACGATGACGCCGATCTCATAGGCTAGCCGCTCGCGGTACGGTGCTGCCGCGTCGCCGGCGATGCCAAGCGCCGCCAGCCGCGCCTCGAGCCCGTGCGCTGCCTGCTCGGTCAACATCGCCGCCTCGGCCGCGGGGTCACCGGCGAGGCTCGGCAGGATCGGCTGCCGCGACGGCGTCGTGTAGGCGCACCGCTGGGCGACAACGAGCGTGTTCGCGAGCGCATCGGGCAGGTCGGCGAACAGCGCCCTCATCGCCGGCCCGGGCTTCAGCCAGTGCTCGGGGTTCGACCGCCGCCGCTCGGCGGTGTCGACGTAGCTGCTGTCGGCGATGCACAGCATGACGTCGTGCGCCGGGTGGACGGCAGCGTCCCTGAAGCGCA
>JAFARM010000247.1 GCA_019245455.1 Sphingomonadaceae bacterium
AGAAAGCGGGAACCTAGCAGGCCCGACGGCCGCGCACGACGTTATCACCTCCACGCATTCTAGTTCCCGCGGTCGCGGGAATGACGACAGGAAGCAAGGACCCACGCCATGTCCCTCCTCAAGGCCTCCAACACCTACAAGCCGTTCGAATACCCCTGGGCGTTCGACTTCTGGAAGCGGCAGCAGCAGATCCACTGGATGCCCGAGGAGGTGCCCTTGGGCGAGGACTGCCGTGACTGGGCGCAGAAGCTCAGCGACCACGAGCGCAACCTCTTGACCCAGATCTTCCGCTTCTTCACCCAGGCCGATGTCGAGGTGCAGGACTGCTACCACGACAAGTACGGCCGCGTGTTCAAGCCGACCGAAGTCAAGATGATGCTGACCGCGTTCAGCAACATGGAGACGGTCCACATCGCCGCCTATAGCCACCTGCTCGACACGATCGGGATGCCCGAGGCGGAGTACTCGGCCTTCCTCAACTACAAGGAAATGCGCGACAAGCACGAATATATGTCGACCTTCGGCGTCGACACCGACGAGGACATCGCCCGCACGCTCGCCATGTTCGGCGGCTTCACCGAGGGGCTGCAGCTGTTCGCGTCCTTCGCCATGCTGATGAACTTCCCGCGCTTCAACAAGATGAAGGGCATGGGCCAGATCGTCACCTGGAGCGTGCGCGACGAAAGCCTGCACTGCGAGGGCATCATCCGCCTGTTCCACGCCTTCTGTGCCGAGACCGGCGTGCTGTCGAGCCGCATCCGCGACGACATCGCCGACGTCTGCATCCGCACCGTCCGGCTGGAGGACGCCTTCATCGACCTCGCCTTCGAGATGGGGCCGGTGACCGGCATGACGCCGGCCGAGATCAAGCGCTACGTCCGCTTCACCGCCGACTGGCGGCTGAAGCAGCTCGGCCTGAAGCCGATCTACATGATCGACGACCACCCCCTGCCGTGGCTCAGCCCGCTGCTCAACGGCGTCGAGCACGCCAACTTCTTCGAGGCGCGCGCGACCGAATATTCGAAGGCCGCGACCAAGGGCAACTGGAACGAGGTGTGGGAAGCCTTCGACCGGCGGCGCAGCGCGCAGACGGCGGGCGTGGCGACGGCGAACGAGGATGACGCGCAGGGGGTGATGATCGGGGTGGCGGCGGAGTAGAACGCAACCTTCTTGTAACATCGCTACCGGAGTACGCAAAGTATTGACGTAGCGGAAAGCTCCCCCTTATCAGCACTGATAGGGTGGGCATGCAATGACGTTGATATTTAAGTTTCAGGGTCATGAGGCAGAACAGCATCGATTGGAGGCCTACGACGGCTTAGAGGCGTTGGCTGGGTTAGCCCGTGCGGCAACTCTAATTGCTCATTACGCAGCAACAGGAAAGATAAGGCATCGTAAGCCGTACGACGAGAAGCTACGGTTCTACTTCGAGGACACGAGGCCAGGCAGCCTTGAGGCTATCCTCGCACTCGTATCTACTCCAGGCGGAACTATCGCGGCTGGAATAGCTACAGGCGTAGCCGGAAACTTCGTCTACGCCCTCTTGGCTCGGGTTTGGAAACGCGCGGTTGGCCGAGAACGTGAGAGCCCGCTAAACTTTGACGGTGCTCATATAGGCGCTGGGGATATAGATGCACTCGCAGAAGCTGTCGAGCCTGCGCTAACCCGTGGACACCAATGGATTCGCTCGTCAGGCCAACAAATTGTAATATCCGGCAATAACAATCAGGTCGCGATCTTTGACTCGTCATCTAAGGAATACCTCGTTAACGAGGTCATCGCCGAAGGATATGACATACAGGATGTATCCGTAGCGTCGTTGAATGTGAACTCTAGACGAGGTCGGGTCTATCTCGCTGATCTCGGTAGAACCGTCCCATTCACAACGGCTCGTGATGCCACCCCTCGGACCATACCTACGCTCGCAGAATATCTGTCGGAATATGCAGATAACTCCGGAGCTACAGTAAACATTAAATTTCAAAGGGTCTATTACCAAGATGGTCGCCTAAAGAGGCTTATCGTTCAGGATTGCTATGCACTGGCTGGTCGCGTCTGATTGTATCCATTTGGGGCGGACGTCCTCGACGGCGAGGTCGAGCACCGTGCCGCTCTCGACCTCCGGCCGCGCGCAGCACCGCCTTGGGCACGATCAGCCCGGTCGAGTTTCCCATCTTGCGCAGTCTCACTCACACGGGTCTACAGCCAATCCTCTGCCTGCATGTGCCCGTGCAGCACCCGCACGATCCGCACGCTGCGCTCATCGACCGTGTAGAACACGACGTGGCTGCCATAGGGCCGACTCCGCAATCCGGGCCTGATCTCGCCGCGCGACCGGCCGGCGAGGGGGAAGTCGAGGAGCGCGGCCAGCGCAACTTTCAACCCGTCGCGGTAGCGGCTCGCGACGATATCGCCGAAGCGGTCCGCACCATAGTCGAAGATCGCCGCCAGGTCGCGTTCGGCCGCCCGCGACAGGCGCAGCTTACGCATTGCGGCGGCGGGCGATCACCTCATCGAAAATCTCGTCGACCGTCCGGTCGCTGTCGCCACTGGCGAGGCCCTCGTCGATCTGCGCGCGGAGGTCGGCGAGCGACCGCTGGTCGGCGCGGATCAGGTCCCGGACGTACTCGCCCGGATCGACGAAGTCGCCGGCGGCGACGCGCTCGCGCAGGTAATCCTCCAGCGCAGGCGGAACGGTCACGGTCATCTCGCTCATGCGGTCAGGATAGCATGGCCGCCGCCGCCGCCATACACTTTGTATCGGGAGGGAGAGCATGACGCGCGCCATCGACCCCGCCGACCTCACCCTCCTCCTCCACGCCGCCGCGCGCGCGGGGGCGACCCTCACCTATGCCGAGGCGCTGAACGCGCTCGGCTTCGCCTTTTCCCGGCCGAAGATGCGGGCGCTGTGCGCGGCGCTCGACGACCTCGACGCGGCCGAGCGGGGGGCGGGGCGGCCGCCGCTCGCGTGCCTGGTGGTGCGGCAGAGCGACCGCCTGCCGGGGCAGGGGTGGTGGGTCGGGCGGCGCGACCATGACGGGCCGTTCACCGGGCCGCTCGCGCGCGCGTACCTCGACCGGCACCAGGCGGCGGCCTTCGCGCGGTGGGCGGCGGCGGGGGAGGCGGCCTAGCGTCGGCGCGCGGGGCCGGCCGCCTGCCCGGGGGGCCCTCTCCCCGCCGCGCTGTCGCGCGAGTCGCCCTCTCTCCGGCGGGGAGGGGGAGGCGACTTCGGCAGCGGAAAAAGGGCTGTCCTACAGAGGGTTGGCTGTGTCAGGGTGGGGCATGATCTGCTCCTCTCCCGTCCCCGCCACCGCCCACTGCGCCGCCGGTCGCCCGCGTCGGGTTGCGGGCGCGGCGTGGTCCAGGGGTCGACCGCGTTGGACCTCGGACGCGGCGTGGCAGCACGCCGAGCGCTGCCTGGTTCCGGCAGCGGCAGCGATGCCGGCGAGTTGTGCACGACGACGCGCGACCGGCTGCTGCGGCTTGCGGTGCCTGCGTCGGCGCGGCGGGCGGCGGGCGGGCGCATCGCGGGCGGGGGAGGTCCCCCCTTGCGTAGCGTGACCTTCGTCAACTTCCGGGCCGGTGCGCGCCCCTACACCCCGCCGCTGAACGTGTCGCAGGCGTCGATGCGGCCCGCCTGCAGCCCCGTCTGCAGCCAGTGGACGCGCTGGGCGCTGCTGCCGTGGGTGAAGCTGTCGGGGACGACGGTGCCCTGCGCCGCCTGCTGCAGGCGGTCGTCGCCGATGGCGGTGGCGGCGCGGACCGCCTGGTCGACGTCGCCGGGATCGAGCAGCTGCGGGTTGGCGGCCGCCCAGACGCCGGCGAGGCAGTCGGCCTGGAGCTCGAGGCGGACCGAGATGGCGTTGCGCTGGCGGGGGGAGGCGCGGTCCATCGCTCCTTGCGCCTTGTCGCTGATGCCGAGCAGGTCCTGGACGTGGTGGCCGATCTCGTGGGCGATGACATAGGCGTCGGCGAACTGACCCGGCGCGCCAAAACGTTGCGATAACTCGTTGAAGAAGCTGGCGTCGAGGTAGACCTTCTTGTCGGCCGGGCAGTAGAAGGGGCCGGTCGCGGCGTTGGCCCCGCCGCATCCCGACTGCGTGGAGCCGGAGAAGAGGACACGTTTCGGGTCCACGTAGCGGACGTTCGCCTGTTCGGGCAGCAGCCTGGTCCAGGTGTCCTCGGTCGAGGCGAGGACCTTGCGGACGAAGCGCTTGTCGCTGTCCTCCTGACCCGGCGCGGCCGGGGTGCCGCCGTCGCTGTTCGGGCCGAACGAGCGGCCGGCCTGGGGCTGGCCGACCTGCCCGCCGCCGCCGAGCATCGCCCCGAGGTTGCCGAGCCCGCCGAACAGCGCCAGCACGATGAAGAGGACGACAACCCCGCCGCAGCCGAAGCGGCTGAGGACGAAGCCGAACAGCATCGGCAGCATCCCGCCGCCGCCGAAGCCGCCGCCGCCCCCGCCGAAGCCGAAGCCGCCGCCGCCGAACCCGCCGCCCTGGCCGCGGACGTCCTCGACATTGTCGCTCTCGCGTTCGTCGTCCAGCCGCATGGAGCCTCCGGTGGTTGCGCAGCGCGGCACAACGCCCGAGCGGCGCGGCCGGGTCAATGGCGATGTGGGGGAGGAGGCCGCCGCGACAGCGGCGGCGGGAGCGAGCCGGCAGCGCGCGCCGGTGCCCGCGTCGTCGCTCGCCGGCGATCCCCTCTCGCCCGTGCCTCACCGGCTGCCGTCCGGCGGCAGGGCGCGACGCCCGGTGCGGTGGCGGACGGCGCGCGGGGCGTGCTAGGCGAGACCATGCTCGCTCGCCGCTTCCTCTGGCTGATCGTCGCCGCCGTCGTCCTCGTGCTCGCCGCCGCCGTCGCCTACCGCCTCTTCGGGCCGCAGCTGCTCAAGGTCGCGCTGGTGCCGAGCGCGCGCTTCGCCGACAGCCGGACCGCGCCGCCGCTCGACTATGCGCGGGCCGGCAGCTGGGACGCGAACCCGGCGCTCCCCGACGATCCGGCGCGCTGGCGGCCGGCGCGGCTGGCGGCGGGGCGGCCCCGAGCAGCGGTGTTCTTCGTCACCCCGACCGCCTTCTTCGGCCGTGACCGCTGGACCATGCCGTGGGGCGACGCCGCGACCGACCGGCGGCGGGCGCTCTATGTGCGCAACCTCGGCAGCGCCTTCAACGGGGTGGGGCCGGTGTGGGCACCCAAGTACCGGCAGGCGACGTTCGGCGCCTTCCTCACCGACCGACCGGACGCGGCGCGGGCGCTCGACCTCGCCTATTCGGACGTCGTGCGCGCCTTCGCCGCCTTCGTCGCCGCCGTGCCGCCGGGGACACCGGTCGTGCTCGCCGGGCACAGCCAGGGCGCGCGGCACCTGATCCGCCTCGTCGCCGAGCACGTCGCCGGCACGCCGCTGGCGAAGCGGGTGGTGGCCGTCTACGCGGTCGGCTGGCCCGTGGCGGCGGCCGACCTGGCGGCGATGGACCTGCCCGCCTGCGCTGGGCCGACGGCGACGCTCTGCGTGCTCAGCTGGCGCAGCTATGCCGAGCCGGCCGAGGTCGTCGACTTCCGCGACCCCGCCGGGCGGGGCAGGCGCAGCGGCGGGCTAGTCTGCACCAATCCGCTGACCGGCAGCGAGACGACGGCCGTGGTCCCGGCGAGCGCCAACGCCGGGTCGCTGATGCCGGCGGCCGACGAGGCGCATCCGGTGCTGGGGCCGGGCGCGGTCGGGGCGCAGTGCCGCGGCGACTATCTGTCGATCGGCGCGCCGCCGGCCGAGTTCGACCGCTATGTCCTGCCGGGCAACAACTATCATGTGTACGATATCAACCTATTCTGGGCGAACGTTCGCGCCGATGCCGAGCGGCGGGTGGCGGCGTGGATCGCGGCAGGCGGCAGGGGTGCGGCGGCGGCGGAGAGGAGCACGCCCGGCGCTGGAAGGGAGGCGCGACCGGCGGCTCGGGCGGCGGATCGATGATCCTCGACCGCGCCGGCTTCCTCGCCGCGCTGCCGGAGGGCGGGCGGCTTGCCGGGCTCGACGTCGGGACGAAGACGATCGGGGTCGCCACCTGCGATGCCGGCTGGAGCTTCGCCACCGCGCTGACGACGATCGCGCGGACCAAGTTCACCGCCGACCTCGCGGCCCTGGCGGCGCTCCTCGACCGCGAGCGGATCGCCGGCGTCGTCGTCGGCCTGCCGCTGAGCATGGACGGCCGCGACTCGCCGCGGACGCAGTCGGTGCGCGCCTTCGCCCGCCAGGTCGCCGGCCCGCTCGCCCGGCCGCTGCTGCTGTGGGACGAGCGCTGGTCGACCGCCGCCGTCGAGCGGGCGATGGTCGCCGCGGACCTCAGCCGCGCCAAGCGCGCCGAGCGGGTCGACAAGCTCGCCGCCGCCCACATCCTGCAGGGGGCGATCGACGCGCTGGCGGGGGCAGTGCTGGGGTGAGGGCGGAGCGGCGGCGCTCCTGACCCCCCGAAACGGGAGGGGGAGGGATCTAATTCCTCCCCGGAACGGGGAGGGGGACCATCGCTCTTCAGCGATGGTGGAGGGGCCGGTCTCCACGGGACGACCGTGCGGCTTGGCGACGAACACCCTTCACCATGCGGACGGCGCGTCGTCCGGCGAGCGGCCCCTCCGTCGCGCCTTCGGCGCGTCACCTCCCCGTTCCGGGGAGGAGCTGGAATTCCTCCCCGGAACAAGGAGGGGGACCATCGCTCTTCAGCGATGGTGGAGGGGCCGGTCTCCACAGGACGGCCGTGCGGCGCGGGGCGACGAACGCCCTTCACCATGCAGACGCCGCGTAGCCCGGCGAGCGGCCCCTCCGTCACGCCTGCGGCGTGCCACCTCCCCGTTCCGGGGAGGAGGGTGCGGCGCCGTCTCGGAAGAGCCGGGCGTGCTCGCCGAGTCCCTCCGTCACCGCTTCGCGGTGCCACCTCCCCCTGAGGGGGAGGATCTCAGCTCCTCCCCCTCAGGGGGAGGTGGCGCGAAGCGCCGGAGGGGGCCGCTTCCCGCAGCGGTCCGCTCACCCGCGCCCCCCGTCCGGCCCGCCCGCCCGTGCCCCTGCCGCGCCCGAGCGGTCTAGCCGTGCCCGCGCGGGCGGGCTAGACCGGGTGCCGATGACCGCCGCTTTCGCCACCACCCCCGCCGGCGTCGACCCGTTTCCGAACCGCCACCTGCTCGGCATCGCCGACTTGGCGCCGTGGGAAATCGGGCTGCTGCTCGACGAGGCGGAGGGCTGGGTCGAGGTCAACCGCGGCCTCAGGAAGCACGACGACCGGCTGGCGGGGCTGACGCTGGTCAATGCCTTTTTCGAGAACTCGACGCGGACGCTCCTCAGCTTCGAGATCGCCGGCAAGCGCCTGGGGGCCGACGTCGTCAACATGACCGTCGGCGCGTCGTCGGTGAAGAAGGGCGAGACGCTGCTCGACACGGCGCTGACCCTGAACGCGATGCACCCCGACGGCCTTGTCATCCGCCACGGCGAGTCGGGCGCGGTGGCGCTGATCGCGGCCAAGGTCGATTGCCCGGTGCTGAACGCCGGCGACGGGCGGCACGAGCATCCGACGCAGGCGCTGCTCGATGCCGCGACGATCCGCCGCGCGAAGGGCAAGCTCGATGGCCTCGAGGTCGCGATCGTCGGCGACATCGCGCACTCGCGCGTCGCGCGATCGAACATCCTGTGCCTCACCAAGCTCGGCGCGCGCGTCCGGCTCGTCGCGCCGTTCACGCTGCTGCCGCGC
>JAFARM010000294.1 GCA_019245455.1 Sphingomonadaceae bacterium
CCCGCCAGGTGCCGCTCGCCGCCTTCACCGGGGCCGTCCCGCCAGCACCCGCCTGGTTCACCGCGGCGACCGCCGTCCCGCCCGAGGTCTCGACCGTCTCCGTCGCCGGCGCACCAATCGAGGTCTTGACCTGGGGCGAGCGCGACAAGCCGGGGCTGCTGTTCCTCCACGGCAACGGCGCCCACGCGCGGTGGTGGAGCTTCGTCGCGCCATTCTTCGCCGCCGGTGGCATTGGCGAGGGGTGGCGCGTCGCCGCGCTGTCGTGGAGCGGCATGGGCGGGTCCGGCCACCGGGCGGAGTACGCGGTCGAGACCTTCGTCGCCGAGATCGCCGCCGTCGTCGCCGCTGCCGGGCTCGACCTCGCCGGGCCGCCGGTCGTCGTCGCCCACAGCTTCGGCGGCTTCCCGATGATGGCCGCGGTCCAGGCCGGCCACCCCGCCTTCGCCGCCGCGGTCATCGTCGACACGCCGTTCCGCGCGCCAGGCGAGCACGGCCACCGGCCGCCCAACGCGACGCTGCGCCCGCACAAGGTGTACCCGGACTTGGCCGCAGCGCTCGCCCGCTTCCGCTTCGCCCCGGTGCAGGACTGCGCCAACCCGTTCATCGCCGACTGGATCGCGCGCCACTCGTTGAAGGAGCTACCCGCCAGCGCGAGCGAGCCCGGCGGCTTCACCTGGCGCTTCGACCCCTTTCTGTGGAGCCGCTTCCGCATCGGCGACACCCAGTCGCTGCTGACCGACCCGCGCTGCCCGGTGGCGCTGATCTGGGGCGAGCGGTCGCTGCTGATGCCGCCCGAGCGCGTCGCCGCGATGCGCGCGCTGCTGCCCCCCGGCTCCCCGGCCATCCCGATCCCCGATGCCGAGCACCACGTCATGGTCGACCAGCCGCTCGCCTTCGTCACGGCGCTGCGCGGGCTGTTCGCCGCGTGGCCGGCCGGCGGCGCGGTCGCCGCCAGCCGGCCGTGACGGTCAGAACGTCAGGCGGAAGCCGCCGGTGACGCCGTTGATCGTCCGGTCCTTCGCGTACTGGCCGTCATAGTCGAGCACCAGCGCGAAGGGGCTGTTGGCCTTGCTGAGCGTGATGCCCGCGCCGACCGTCGCATAGTCGCGCGCCAGCCCCGCCGGCGTGAAGCTGACCGGCGTCGCCGTCGGGCCGCCGAAGCCGACGGTGAAGTTGTCGAAGTTGTAGCGGTCGAACTCGTGGCGGTACGCCCCGCTGACCCGCGTCCGGAGCGACACGCCGCTGCCCAGGTCATAGCGCCCGCCGATGCGCAGCCCGGCCGAGCCCAGAACCGACTCGTAGTCGTGCCGGTCGAAGGTCAGCGCGCCGGTGCCGCCGCCGTCGCTGAAGCCGTTGATGCGGACGTTGGCATAGCGCGCGCCGACGAACGGCTCGAACTCGAAGCCGAAGCGGTTGAAGCTCAGCCCCGTCGTCGCCCCGCCGACCCAGTTCCGCCCGCGCGGGTTGCCGTAGAACGACAGCGCCGTCGGGGTTGCCGTCGCCGCGCCGAAGTTGACGGCGCGGACGAGGTCGTAGTTGGTCTCGCCGTACGTGCCGAACACGTCGAGGTACAGCGGTCCGACGCCAACCGTGCCATAGCCGCCGGCGAACCAGGTGTTGAGGTGGCTCTTGGTGCTGAACGGGTCGAGCGCGGCGTCGACATGGCTGTACCCCGCCGTCACGCCGATCAGCGAGCGCGCGCCGAAGCGCTTGTCGAGCCCGACGATGACGCCTTCCGAACCATAGCCGATGCGCGAGCGATCGGGCGTCGCGTCGAAGTGGCCGGTCTGGCCGGTGGCGACGATGAAGCTGCCGAACCGCCGGTCGCCCGGCGTCGCCTGCCCGGCGATGCCGTTGACGCCGGTGCCGCCGGCGCGGAAGTCGCGCAGGTAGCGGCCGATGTTCACCTCCTCGAACTCCGCCGACTGCAGCGTCAGGTCGGGGACGAGCGACAGGCTGCCGGGGGTGAACTGCGAGTAGGCGGCGGCTTGGCCGCCCGGCGTCAGCCCGGCGAGCGAGGTCTGGACGGCGAGCGTGCCCGCGGTCGGCCCGCCGGCGGGCGCGGCGAGGGCGGCGGCGACGTTCGCCTGGTTCGGCGACAGCTGGGCGTGGGCGGCACCGGCGGCCAAAATGGCGGCAAGGGCAGCCGGGGCGAGGCGGGAAAGCGGACGCGACATGACAACTCCAACGACAGAGGAACCCCTTGCCGGCGCAAACGCGACGTACCGGCTTCGGGTGCAGCGCAGCGTAGATTTCGCGATGACGTGTTGCAGAATTGCACACGCCATTACGCGAGCGATATTGCTGTCCGCTGCATAACCGACTCGTTCACTTACCGTTCATTGGGCGAGCGCCGCTTTTTACTGGACGACGAGGCGCATTCCGTTGCCGCTCGTCGCGGCGCGGGCCGGAAGTTGACGAAGGTCGCGCGACGTCGGGGACGACCTCCCCCCGCGTCGCCTTCCCGCGCGCCGTCGCGCCGTCCGCGAGCCAGCACGTGATCTCGCGTCCGACCGGCGGCGACCCGTCCGGCGCGGTCTCCGCGCGCGCGGCCGCCTCGGCGGCGAGGCG
>JAFARM010000041.1 GCA_019245455.1 Sphingomonadaceae bacterium
TCGACCGCCTCGCAGACGGCCTGGGCGCTCCTGGCGCTGATGGCGGCGGGGCTGACCGACCATCCGGCGGTGGAGCGCGGCGTCGCCTGGCTGTTGGCGCGGCAGGGCGAGGACGGCCTGTGGGCGCAGGAGCACTACACCGGCGGCGGCTTCCCGCGCGTCTTCTACCTGCGCTACCACGGCTATGCGAAGATCTTCCCGCTGTGGGCGCTGGCGCGATACCGCAACCTCAAGGCGGCGAACACGACGCAGGTGAGCTGGGGGTTGTGAGCGCGGCGAGGCGGGACAGCAGCGGTTCCCTCGCTGCTCATCAGCAATTCGCTGTCATGCTGGCGCAGGCCAGCATCCACGGTCGTGCATGACTGGCGATCGATACTTTTGCTCGGACGTGGATGCTGGCCTGCGCCAGCATGACGGAAGGGTGAGAGGGTGATCCTGCTCACCTGCGGCTTCATCGTCGAAGCGCAGACCGCTGCCAGTGACCAGGTCACCGCCGTGCCGGGCGGCGGCGACGCGAGCTACCTCGCCGCCGAACTCGACCGCCTCGCCCCGCAAGCGGAGGGCATCGTCAGCTGGGGCCTGACCGGGGCGCTCGTCGACGACCTCGCCATCGGCGACTGGGTGATCGGCACCGGCGTCTCGGGCGGGTTCGAGGCGGACTGCGACGCGGGCTGGCGCGACTGTGTCCTCGCCGCCCTGCCCGGAGCGCGCGCCGGCCGCTTCCACGCCGACGGCCTGCTCGCCGACGCACCGGCCAAGCGGCGGCTGGGCGAGGGCGGCGCGCTCGCGGTCGACATGGAGAGCCACATCGCCGCCCGCGTCGCCGCGAAGCACGGCCTGCCGCTCCTCATCGCCCGCGTCGTCTCCGACCGCGTCGACGACGCGATGCCCCCCGCCGTGCTGGTGTCAATGGGGCCGCGCGGCAAGACCGCCTACGCCCGCGTCGCTGCCAGCCTCGCCCGCTATCCGGCGCAGGTGCCGGCATTCGCCGCGTTCGCGCGACACAGCATGGCGTGCCTCAAGGTGCTGCGAGAGGGGCGGGAGCGGCTGGGGCCGCGGCTAGGCCTGGGCTAAGGTTCGACAACCGGAATTGCGCCGACACCCGCCGCCCGCCGTGCAAGCGCGCGATCGAAGCTGACGAAGTAGTCGCAGTTGTACGCTCAGGCGAGGTGAAGCGCGTCGGCGAAGTCCATGCCGGCGTCCACCCAATCGAGCGCGGTTGTGAGGCGATCGGTGTCCTCGATCGTCACTCCCGTCAACACGGTCAGGGCGCGAAGAAAGTCGACAATCACCGGCCGGCTCAGTCGATAGGTCTGGCGCAAGACCCACTCGGTCTCCAGCAGCACCGTCGTGGCGACGAACACGCCACCCGCCGCCATTACCGATCGTGCGCGTTGCGCTTGATCGGCATCATCGGCGACGAAATAACGGACGAGGACGTTAGTATCGACCGAGCGCATACCGACGGGCGACCTCCAGCGCGATCGCCTCGTCCATTTCCTCGATCGTCTTCGCCGGTCCGGTGTACCCTGCCGACCCGAACAGGTCGTCGACCGTCACCGTGCGGAGCAGGACGCCGTCCGGCCGGTCCTCGACGATCAGGCGCGTTCCCGTGTCCCACTGCCGGCGCGCGCGCACGTCGGCGGGGAGCGTGACGCGCCCGTCGCCCGTGATCTTGACCTCGTCCCTGACCTTCGTCGCCATGCCGGCCTCTCGACTGCCGCCCGAAGATAGGCCGCGGTGGCCGCAGCGGCAACTACGCCGCCTTCTGCACCCGCTTCCACCCTTCCGGGTCCGCCGCCTTGATGCGCGCCAGTTCGCGTTCGACGTGGGTGCTGAACGTCTCCTCCGCCGGCCGGGCGTTCGACAGGTCGATGTCGGGGGCCATCGGGCCGTCGGTGCGGACGCCGTTGCGCTGGATCGCCATCATCTGCAGCGGGTGGCGGATGCTGTCGGTCGCCGCCGTGCCTTCGAAGCCGCAGTGGACCATGCAGTTACTGCACTTGGCGTACTTGCCGACGCCGTACTGGTCCCAGTCGGTGCCCTCCATCAGCTCGGCGAAGGTCTGCACATAGCCTTCGCCGACAAGATAGCACGGCTTCTGCCAGCCGAAGACGGTCCTCAATGGCATCGACCACGGCGTGCACTCGTAGCTGCGGTTGCCAGCGAGGAAGTCGAGGAACAGCGGCGAGTTGGTGAAGGCCCAGTCCTTGGTCCCGTTGCCGCGCTTGAACACGTCGCGGAAGAAGGTCTTGGTCCGCTCGCGGTTGAGGAAATGCTCCTGGTCGGCGGCGCGCTCGTAGGCGTAGCCGGGCGACAAAGTGATCTCGACGTCGCGGCGCTTCATCTCGTCGAAGAACGCCGCCAGCCGCGCCGGGTCGGCCCCGTCGAACACGGTGCAGTTGACCTGGACGCGGAAGCCCTTGGCCTTCGCCAGCTCGATCGCCTCGATGGCGACGTCGTAGGTGCCGTCCTGGTCGACGGCGTGGTCGTGCATCTGCCGGTCGCCGTCGAGGTGGATCGACCAGGTGAAATACGGCGAGGGTTGATAGTCGCCGATCTTCTTCTTCAGAAGCAGCGCGTTGGTGCAGAGGATGACGAACTTCTTCTTGGCGATATAGCCCTTGACGATCCGCGGCATCTCGCGGTGGAGCAGGGGCTCGCCGCCGGCGATCGAGACGGCGGGCGCGCCGCACTCGTCGATCGCGGCCATGCACTGGTCGTACGACAGGCGCTGGTTGAGGATCGCGTCGGGATAGTCGATCTTGCCGCAGCCGGGGCAGGCGAGGTTGCAGCGCAAGAGCGGCTCGAGCATCAACACGAGCGGGTACTTGCCGCCCTTGATGTGCTGGGCGACGGTGTACGTCCCGATGCGGACGAGGGGGGCGAGGGGCAGGGTCATGCGTGCTCCTAACCGCTTACCGCGGCTTGCGCCAGTTCGGCGTGGTCGATCGCCTTGCGGCCGGGTGCCGCGTCGTCGAGGCCGGGGGGCAGGCGGAACGACTGGTGCTCCTCGATGCCGGCCATCGTCGTGACTTCGACCGGACCCATCGCGCGCAGCGCGGTGATGACGCCCTGAACCAGCTCCTCGGGTGCCGAGGCCCCCGCGGTCAGCCCGACCGTGGCGGCACCCTTCACCCACGCCGGGTCGAGCGCGCTGCCGTCGGCGATGAGGTAGCTCGGCACGCCGTTCTCGACGCCGATCTCGCGCAGGCGGTTGGAGTTGCTGCTGTTCTGCGCGCCGACGACGAGCAGCACGTCGACCTGGCGGCACAGGTCGCGGACCGCCGTCTGCCGGTTCTGCGTCGCATAGCAGATGTCCGACACGTCGGGCCCGACGACATCGGTGAAACGGCCATGCAGCGCGTCGATGACGCCGCGCGTGTCGTCGACCGAAAGCGTGGTCTGCGTCACATAGGCGATCGGAGCGTCGGTCGGCAGGTCGAGCGCGGCGACGTCCGCTGCGGTCGAGACGAGGTGGACGGGCGCGTCGATCTGGCCGATCGTGCCATCGACCTCGGGATGGCCGGCGTGGCCGATGAGGACGATGGTGCGCCCGCGCGCGGCGTAGCGGCGCCCCTGGTTATGGACCTTGGTGACGAGCGGGCAGGTGGCGTCGATCACCGGCAGCTGGCGCCGCTCGGCCTCGGCGACGATGCCGCGGGCGACGCCGTGGGCGCTGAACACGGTCAGTGCGCGGTCGGGCACCTCGTCGAGCTCCTCGACGAAGATCGCGCCCTTGGCCTTCAATTTATCGACGACATGGGCATTATGGACGATCTCGTGCCGGACATAGACCGGCCGGCCGTGCATCGCGAGCGCGCGGTCGACGATCTCGACCGCACGGACGACGCCGGCGCAGAAACCGCGCGGCTGGGCGAGAATCAAGCGCATCCGGCACCCTTTGTC
>JAFARM010000105.1 GCA_019245455.1 Sphingomonadaceae bacterium
CGTCGAAGGTGCCCGGCACGACGCGCGCCGCCCCCGGCTCGACCTTCGCCGCGGTGACGCCGTCGAGGCAGGACCGGTATTCGGCCATGAACTCGGGCGTGAATGGCTTGGCGCGGAAGTAATAGGTGTCGAAGCCCTTGCGGCGGAAGCGCGTCCGCCAATGACCGTGGCGGTCTTCGAACTCGGAGCAGTAGCGCGGTAGCGTACGGCGCTTCATACGACGTCGTCCCAGCTGCCCCCTGTCCGTGCTGGGCCGGGCGCATCGACCGGCAGAATGACGATCTTACGCCCCCGTTCAATCTCGATCCGAACCTTCACGTCCGCCTGCTTCGCCGCGCGGAAGATGCGGGCGAGATCAGCCTGGTTGAAGGCGGCGGCCGTCTTCATCGGCCGGTCGCCGCCCTCGCCGACACCACCAGCTCGCGGACGGTCGCGGTCGCGTGGTCGACGGCGATTGCGGCGCGGCCGAACAGGGCGAGCGACTCGGACATCGCCGCTAGCTGCCGCTCAATGGTGTCGAGACGCGTCAGGATCGGCTTGAGGTCGGCTGGCGCAGGCCCCGCCTTTGCCGCCGGCGCGACATCGTCCTCGAGCGCGTCGACCAAGTCGGCGAGATCGAGCGCCTCGAGCGCGACCGGCTCGGCCAGCGCCGTGCCGAACTCCGGTGTCGCAGAGCTGTCGAAGGTCGCGTTCGACGGGAAACGGACGCGCTCAATCAGGTCGAGCTTCGGCGCCAGAACCCATCCCTCGCCGCGGTCCAGGGTGGCCAGACTGTCGAACACCTCGCGCGCGCGGCTGGCGTCGCCCGCGCCGGCGAACCACGTCTCCATCGCGCGGCGGTCCTGCGGCCCGATCGACTGCATGGCGACGAGCAGGCCGATCTGCGAAAGGACGTCCTTGTTGATGACCGCCGCCCGCTGGGTGATCAGCGTCACGCGAAAGCCGAAGATGCGCCCGCGTCGCACGATGTCGTCGATGGCGCCGACCAGCGTCGCCAGCTCGCCCGAAACACGCTGCGGTACGAACAGGTCCGCCTCGTCGATCACCAGGTGGAAAGGCGTCCTGTCGCGGTGCCCGTCATAGACGGCGGTCGCGAAGCCGGTGACGAAGCGCCGTTGCGCCGCCTTCGACATCTCCGACAGGTCGACGATCGCCGGAAGGTGCCGCTCGGCGAGGATCCTGCCGACCTTCGCGCCCGATCGGTCGCTGATCGGCACGTCGCCGTGCGGGCCGCCGAAGACGACGACGGGAAAGGGCGACGGTCCGCTGTTGTCGGCGGCAAGGCGAATGCCGTACCAGGCTCCGGTCGGGTCGATGACGGCGAGGCGGCGATTGTCGGCGAGTAGGCGCTCGACGAGCCCGCGCGCCGTGTACGACTTGCCGCTTCCGGTCGAGCCCAAGATCGCCTGGTGGACGTCGAGCGCCCGCGGCGGGATCGGATGCGCGCTCATGCCGCGGCGTCGATCATGGCCGCGGCGGCGAGCGCGTGTGCAGCGGCCTCGATCGCAAGCGCGCGGATTTCGCGCGGGCCCAAGCGCGAGTTCGGCGACGCGGCCAAGCCAGCACGTGCCCGGACTGCGTCGAGCAGAAGCGCGGCCGTTGTCAGTTGCGGTGAGATGGCATCTTCGCGCCCGATCATCGCCACCGCGTCGTACGCGGCCGGCGGGAAGTCGATGTCGACGCTCATGCCGGCATCCCGTCGTGCGCCACGTCATCGAGCAGGCGGCCAGCGCGGGCCTTGCCGACGCGGATCATCATACCGCCATTGCGGTCGCTCGCATTATAGGGATGCCAACGATCGCCCGTGGGAGCGCCGTAGCGATCGAACATCGCCGCGCCGGGAGCCATGTGCTCGCGCGTCGCCTCTTGCTCGTCGCGCCACTCGCCCCACTGCTTGAAGAAGAACGGCACGCCGGCGGCGGCGCACTGGTCGCGCAGGCTCCGCGCCCAGTCGGGGTGCATCGGCCGCGCCTTCGGCCCGCTCTCGCCGCCGACGATGACCCAGTCGACGCCGGGCTGACAGTGCTCGTCATGGTGATGGTGGAGCTCACGCGGACAGCCCGGAGCGCCGGTCCCGCGGTGCAACGCGCCGCAGCCACGCTCGCCACCGATCCACAGCGTGCCGCCGATCGTGCGGTTCAGATCGACCGGCCCCAGCAGCGGCTCGCACGACAGGAAGCGTTTCGCCGCTGGCGTCGCCAACAGCTCGAGGATACGCGCGTCGGCCGCAGCCTGGTCCTCGACCGACGTGCCAAGCCAGACGTTCGTCAGCGGCCAGATCGCATCGCTACCGACATCGTCGTAGCAGGTCACTGTCGGGTCTATCGACCGCTGCGCCGCACCGATCCGGTCGACGACGTCAGGGGCGGACAAGTACGCCCGCATACGCTCCGGCCGTTTGGTCAGCACCTGGAATGTGTGCTGCGGGCACAGCGCCATCACGGCGAACACCCGGTCGAGCATTTCGTCGGTGACCCAGCGGCCGAACAGGTCGGTCATCGAGCCGACGAAGATTCGCCGGGCTTTGCGCCACTTGAGCGGCGCGAGGAGCATCGTCTCGTCGAAGTACGCCTCGACCGCACCGCGCGGGGCGAGGTTGCCCGGCACGAAGTCGAGCATCGTTCCGAACCGCCGGTTGAACCCCTCGGCGTAGCAGTTGCGGCACCCTTCGGAGACGTGCTCGCAGTGCCACCCCGGCCGCAGCGTCGCCGCGCGCTCGGCCGGCGTCACCCCCGGCTTCGCCCCGTCCATGCGCACCGCGCGCACCGGATTCCAGGTGGCGTCGGTCCACTCGATGCGGCTGTTGGCGCTCATGCCATTCCCCGATGCGCGCCGTCTTCCAGGTCCTCGCCGATCGCGCGCAGCAGGTCGCGCCAGCGGCGGTCGGTGCTGTCGCCGGCTGCGCGGACAAGCATCGCGCGGATGTCGGCCTCGACCAGCGCGACGATCTTCGCGCCGAGCGCGATCCGGTCGGCGCTCACCGCGATGTCGGCGCGGGACATCAGCGCCACGGCGTAGCGCCGCTCGGCGAGGTCCGCGCGCGCCGGGCTCATGCTCGCGACCGGCTGGCCGCAGGGGGCGGCGGCGAGCATCACGCCTCGCCCTCTGCCGTCGTCCGCATCGCCGCCGCCCAGGTCCGGTCAACTCCCTCGTGGAGCGCGGCGAGAACCTCGGCCGCGTTCGGCTGGTTCGCGCTCGAACAGGCGATCGACGCGATGACGGTCGATAACGCGCCGCCCAAGACAGTGGTCAACTGTTCGCTGGGCGGCAGCTTGAGCGGATTGGCGTCGAGCAGCTGCGCCAGGACCGCAGCGACGGCGTTGCCTGCGGCGAAGCGGTTGCGCGCGAGCAGGTCGAGATCGTCGGCTGGCTCGCCCACTGCCGCGAGGCCGAGCGCGCTTACCACGACCCGGCGACCATCGCCGCGACGATCGTCAGCGGCAGGGCGGCGGTCGCAGCGACGAACAGCATACCAAGCATCCGCTCGTGCGCCGCTCGCCGCCGCCGACGCTCGGCATCGGCACGGAGGAGCGCCAGGTGGACCTCCGGGCGGATGGTGACGCCGCTGTCGCGGGCATGGATCAGTCGCTGGTATAGCGTGCCGTCGATTGCCGCGCGCAGCGCGGCGCGATCGGCCGGCGTGTCGGTGATGCGGCGGCTCGCGCCGCGGCGACGGTCGGTGACGATCTCGAGTGTTGCGGGCATGTCGTTCCCCCTTGATTGGCGATGAACAGGAGGAACAATATGCGGGGTGTTTCCCGCAGTCAAGCACGTTACTGCGGGTTGTCCTCCTTACCATTCTGATCGTCGGCCGGAGGGGAAACGTCCGCCGATGACGACGAAGGAACGAGGTCGGTGGGCTGTGGAGCGGCCCCGCCTTCTTCATGAGACGAACCATCAACTCGGGTCTCAGGGTCGTCAACTCGGTTCAGGTCGGGATCGTGAAAGGCATGCCACGCAACCTGTGCGAGGCCGACAAGCGCGCCGTATCCCGCGACATTGTCGACACGAACAAATTGCTCGCCCGTTTGGCTGTTCGTCATGACACTGAAGGGGACGCGAACGTCAGCACCTTGATTGTCAAGGCGCTCAATCACTAGCCCAGGCGGTCGCTCTGTCATCATCATAAGCAGATACGGTGAGGCTATGTCGACGACGACAGAGCAATCCATTCTTCCGATCGAGCGATGGTCCTCTTCGGCAACTGGTCGGCCGATAGTGAGCATTCGCTTCACGACAGGATCGAGCTGATCTGGAGCGAGCCGCTTCGACATCTCTTCGATCACGGCCGGCGAGCCGCATTCTTCGCCGCGGGGCGCGCCTACAGCCTGCTTCACCTGGTCACAGCCGGTTGCCTGCACGGCCACGCAGCTAATGATCATTAAACGCCGAAGACCTCGTCCCATGGGATGATCCTATGCACGTCGCGATATTGCTGCGATGTCAAACGGAACCGGGCGGGCGGATTGAACTGCTCCAGCTCGAGAAAGGTAGAGCTGCGCCGGACCAGGCGCTTAATTAGCACGGCTGCCGCTCCGTCATCTTCTGCACGCAAATAGACCACGACATAGTCGCGGGTGTTCGGGGGGCGACGAGGATCGACGATGATCCCTTGCCCGCTTTCAAACTTCGGCTCCATCGAGTCTCCGGCCACATAAAGACCGTAAATGTCCCTTCGATTAGCTAGCGTTGGCGGTCGGCGGAAGCGGTCGATCACCTCTCCGGTATTCAGGTTAATCTGAGCGACGGCCACGTTGCCATCGAACTCGACGGTGAAGTCGCGCTCTGCAGCAAGCGCCGTTCCAAAAACCGGGATGTCTTGTGGCATTGCCGACGGAACTGGCACGGGACGATCCTCCGCCGGCATCGGCGCTGAGACGATGCCCATCGGAGCGTGCGCCGCACCGTGCAGGTAGTCCGTTGACACTCCGAGCACGCGCGCCAGGCTGGCTATGCTCTGCGCTCTCGGCCTACTCCCGCGTCGAATATCTCGGATCAGATCCGGCGCATCCACAGCCGCCAGAGAAGCCTTGCGGTCACTCAGCCCGAGCGCTCTTAGTCGCTCGTCGATCCTCTCAATCATGATCCGGTTGTCGCCCACCACGCCGGACGTATCCCGCGCCACAAAATTAGATGCACGCGGATTTTCTCCCTTGACGATTGCGGTAGTCTTCCCGCATACCCTGCCACGGGGATCAAAATCAGTATGGCTGATCACAATCTGCTCGCGGAGGTTGAAGCATTTCTCGCTCGCTCGGGAATGGCATTCAGCACGTTTGGCCGCCGTTCCGTCCGTGATTGGCGACTGGTCAGCGATCTTCGCGAAGGAAGACGGCGCGTTTGGCCCGAGACGGCCGCACGCATCCGGCAATTTATCGCCGCAGAAGATGAGCGGGGTCGAGGAAGCACATGACCGAAGCCGGGGGGCGACATTTACCATCCGTTAACGGAGTGGAGGACGCCCGCCAGACGTGCAGCGCCACAGATTGTTCCGTGTCCGGCACGGAACCGCAGGGGGTATTGGCGTGACGGAGCAGGATCAGAAAAGGGCGGCCGACGTGATGCGGTCCGCGCTATCTGTTCTGGTCACGCCAGTGTTCGAAGGCGGCGGCGTTGGCCCAGTCTATTCGTGCCTGGGCGTCGACATTTCGGTTTGTCGCGGCGCACCAGGCGACGAACTGCTGCGGATCGAGGTAGGCGCGGAAGGTGGTGAGGCCGCTGGCCTGGCGCTCGGCCTCGATGCTCTGCGCTCGTTTCTGCCATCTGTCGAACGTTGGTGGCAGCCTCTCCGCATCGACCATCACTGCGAGAACGGATGGGTAATCCGCGCGACGATACCACGGTATCGCGATGATCTGGGGGATCGGTCGCTGCTGCTCGGCCATCGCTCATTGCTATCTCGGCTGCTTGACGGAGTCGACCGGCTGGTGCGGCCGACAATCCGCTTCGCGGGCCAATCCGGTGGAGGCGCGGCATGATCACGATCGATCCCGAGGCCGTCGCCGAGGCTGTCGTGCGGCTGGTGCTGCGCGAAGTGCGCCGGCCGATGGCCGACACCACTTTCGGGGGCACCCTGACCCCGGGACCCGGCCGCCGCCTGGGCGATGTCCGGCCTGCCGCGCAAGCGGTTCACGGCGCGCTCACGAAGGTCACGTGCTCGCCGAAGGTCGGAACGCGCGGCCACCTGCCGTCCAGCGACGGCCGTTCCCGCGCGCAGTGCCGCGGCAGCCCGCCGACCGGCTGACGCTGCCCGCATAGCCCGTTCCCGTATCGTTTCACCCGACGCCGGCCCCGTTCCGGCGGCGACCAACTGCGTCTTGTGCGAGGGATGCCATGACTAGCAACGGCCCATCGTCGACCGAGCAGCTCCGCCTCTTTATTGAACGCCTGGAGCGGCTGGAAGCGGACAAGAAGGGCATCGCCGACGACATCAAGGACGTGAAGGCGGAAGCCAAGTCCGCTGGTTTCGACGTCAAGACGATCGTCTCGATTATGAAGCTCCGCGCGATGGACCCGCAGGAGCGGCGGGAGCGCGAGGCGCTGCTCGACACCTACAAGGCCGCGCTCGGGATGCTCGACGGCACGCCGCTCGGGCGGTGGGCAGTCGAACGGCTGGAGCGCGAGCACGAGCGGAAGGACGATGCGCCGCCGCCGGGGGACACGCCGGATCCGGAGACACCGCCCGACGCCGGCGGGGAGAACGGCGAGGACGATGCGCTCTACCGCGCGGCCGTCGACCTCGTCGTCGCCGAGGGCAAGGCCCCGGTTTCCTTCATCCAGCGCAAGCTGAGCATCGGGTACAACAAGGCGTCGGCGATCGTCGAGCGCATGGAGCGCGAGGGCATCGTCTCCGCGCCCGACGAGACTGGCAGGCGCACCGTGCTTCGGACCCCGCCGTCGTCTCCCGGCGCTGACGCCGAGCCGCCGCAGGACGCGCCTGTCAGCCTGGAAGACGCCAAGATCATGGGCCGCGAGGCGGCGCGCGCGGGGAAGCCGGTCACGGCCAATCCGTTCCCGCCGCGCGACGAGCGTCGCGCCGCCTGGGACGAAGCCTGGTGCAGCGAACTCGGCAGCGACGGCATGGACATCCCGCTCGCGCTGCGCCCCGCGCCCAAGTCGAAGAAGGCCGATGCGCCGGCGTCCGGTCGCGGTGACGAGCCGGGAGCCGGCGAGTGAGCCGCAAGCCTCGCCCCTTCACCGACGATCCGATGGCACCCGACGGCGGGTCGGCGCGCGGCGACCTCGAAGCCGAGTTCGGCGCGCATGGCCAGGTCGTCATGCCCGGAGATGCCGAGGCTCCGATCCTTACCGCGCCTGTCCGCGCCGCGCTCCACCAATGGCTGTTCGAGATGAACGCCGAAGCCGAGCTGAAGGCGGTCGGCCTCAAGCCGCGGACCAGGGCGCTTCTGCAGGGGCCGCCAGGATGCGGCAAGACGACGCTCGCGCACCACATCAGCGCGCGACTCGGCGTGCCGATGGTCGTCGTCGCCTCCAACGCGATGATCAGCAAATGGCTGGGGGAGACGGGCCAGACGATCGGCAAGCTGTTCCGTGCTGCCCGGCGCAATCAGTACGGCATCGGCCTTTTCTTCGACGAGTTCGACGCGATGGCCAAGGCGCGCGAGAGCCTCGGCCAGCAGGGTGCGGACAACGAGCGGTCGAACATCACCATCGCGCTGCTGCAGGAGATGGACCGCTACGACGGCCTGATGTTCGCGGCGACCAACGTCACCAAGAATATCGATCCGGCGATCTGGCGTCGCTTCCAGTTGCAGATCGAGATCGGTTTCCCAGGGCCCGCGGAGCGCTTCGCGATCGTACGCCTCTATCTCGCGCCGTTCATCGCCGACGACGCGACGGTCACCGCGCTCGCCGAGGTCATGGGTGGCGCATCGCCTGCGCTGATCCGCGAAGCATGCGAGATGATCAAGCGGTCGCTCGTGCTCGGCCCGCGAATGAACCTGTCGACCGATCTGCCGGCGATCATGGAGCGCTTCGTGGCCAGCGCGGCACCCGCCGAGGGAGTGCCCGAACCCCTCATCTGGGGCGAGCAGCGTCGCCGCTGCCTTCAGCTTCTAGCCGAAGCTCCGTGGCCGCCGGTGCGCCCGTGACTTATCTCGTTCCCGAACGGCTGGTGATCGGCAAGGCGGTGCGGCGGCTTGCGTCGCCGCGTCTCCGCGCCGCGCCGGCGTTGCCGAAGGCCGAGGGCCTCTCCGGCCTTCCTGCGGGCCCACGTGTCGTGCTGCCGTGGCCGCCGCGCGCCCTCTCGCCGAATGCACGCGGACACTGGTCGTGGCGGAGCAAGGCCGCCGCCATCTACCGCCGTGAGTGCTGGGCGCTCGCGCTTGCCGCCGGTCTGACACCCGCCGTCGTCGCCGGGATCACCGACGTCGCGGTGCAGCTCGACTTCTTCCCGCCCGACGGCCGCCACCGCGACGATGATAATGCCGTCGCTGCCTTCAAGGCTGGCCGGGACGGCGTGGCCGACGCGCTCCAGATTGACGATCGGCGGATCGTTACGACCGTGAGGCTGCATGGCGAAGCGCGCGGGTGCGTCGTCCTCACGCTGACCGACGCCGTCGACCGTGGAGCGGTCGAATGATCGCAAAGGTGCCACCGCAGACCGGCTGGACCGATGCCGAGCGGGCCGAGTTGCGCGCGATGCGCATGAACGGTATGATGATCAAGGACATCGCCAAGGCGCTCGGCCGGCGCCCCGACTGCGTTCGGACATGCCTGCACCGGATGGGCATCAAGCTGCCGGCGGCGATCGTCGCCGAGCGCGCGGGCGACAATATCCGCCGCTGGCGCGCCGATCCGGCGAACGAGGCGAAACGGCTCGGCCATGCCCAGGCGCAATGGACCGCCGAGCGGCGCGCCCGCCTGGGCCGTATGGGGCGCGCGAGTATCGCGCAACGCTTGGCGTGGTGCCCGCCCGATCGGGTTCCCGAATATCACCGGCTGGTGCGCAGCAAGCGTATGCCCGCCGCCGAGGCACGGCGGCTGATCGAAGCCGACATCGCGCGACTGGCCGCCCTGCGAGCGCAGGAGATCGGCCGAGGGTTTGCGGCGCGCGCCGTGGAGCAGCGCCGCGGCGGCGGACGGGCCGCTCGTCCCGCACCCCTGCGCGTCGCCGAGCAGGATCTGGAGATGGTGCCGTGATCGACGTGCTTCTGCCAGGCGACACCATCGCGACCGTGCCGCCTGCCTACCAGGACTTCCTTGAGGCGAAGCGGCCGCCTGCGCCTGTGCTCGGCTGGCCGTGCGACCTCGACGAGGTGCCGACGCACCTGACCGACGGGCGGGAGGTCAAGCCGCACCAGAGGGCGATCATCGCTTGGGCGGTGCGCGGCGGGCGGCGGGCGCTGTTCGAGAAGTTCGGGCTCGGCAAGTCGATCCAGCAGCTGCTGATCGCCGACATCATCCTCAACAAGATCAACCGCAAGCCAATCGCACGGTTGGCCGCCCGCGGCGTCGAGCCGGCGCGCGCGCTGATCGTCGCGCCGCTCGGCGTACGGCGGGAGTTCCGCCGCGACGCGCGGCTCGCCGGCGTCGGGCTGACGATCATCCGCGAGACGGCCGAGATCGCTGGTGGCGGCATTTATCTCACGCACTACGAAGCCGTTCGCGAGGGCAAGATCGACGTCGACCGCTTTGACGTCGTCAGCCTGGACGAGGCGAGCGTCCTGCGATCGTTCGGTTCGAAGACCTACCAGACGTTTCTGCCGCTGTTCGAGGGTGTGTCCTACCGCTTCGTCGCCACCGCGACGCCGTCACCGAACCGCTTCAAGGAGCTGATCCACTATGCAGGCTTCCTCGGCATCATGGACACCGGCCACGCGCTGACGCGCTTCTTCCAGCGCAACAGCGAGAAGGCCAACGACCTTACGCTGTACCCGCACAAGGAAGCCGAATTCTGGGCATGGCTCAACGACTGGGCCGTGTTTCTGCAGACGCCGTCGGACCTCGGCTTTTCCGACGACGGCTATGCGCTGCCCGAACTCGTCACGCGCTGGCACGCCGTCCAGGTCGATTTGCGCGCCGAAGCCGGCAGCGACGATCGCGGTCAGGGGCTGCTACTGCGCGACGCGGCGCTCGGCGTGACCCAGGCGGCGCGGGAGAAGCGACTGAGCCTCACCGAGCGGGTCGCCAAAGCGGCAGAGATCGTCGCCGCCTCGCCCGACGATCACTTTGTGATCTGGCACGACATCGAGGCCGAGCGCGAAGCGCTCGAGCGCGTGTTGCCGGGCATCGTCACCATCAGCGGCGCGACCGACCTCGACACTCGCGAGGAGAGGATCGCCGCCTTCGCCGACGGGCACACCCGCCTGATTGGGCTCAAGCCTGTCATGTTCGGCAGCGGCACGAACATCCAGCGGCACTGCCACCGGGCGATCTACGTCGGCGTTGGGTTCAAGTTCAACGACCTGATCCAGTCGGTTCACCGGCTGCAGCGATTCGGGCAGCAGCGCCCCGTCGAGATCGACTTCATCCACGCCGAGACGGAAACCGAGGTCGTCCGCGAGCTGAAGGCGAAGTGGGCGCGACACGACGAACTGACCGCGACGATGAGCGCGCTGATCCGCGAGCGCGGGCTCGGCTCGCTCGACGCGCCCGCGATCCACCGCACCATGGGCGTCGAGCGGCGCGAGGCGAGCGGCAAGGGCTGGCGCGTTGTCCACAACGATTGCGTCGACGAGGTGGGGCGGATGCCGGCGGCGTCCGTCGACCTGGTCGTGACCTCGATTCCGTTCGGCAACCAGTATGAGTACACGCCGAGCTTTCACGATTTCGGCCACAGCGACGACAGCGCGCACTTCTTCGCCCAAATGGACTTCCTGACGCCGTCGCTGATGCGCGTCGTCAAGCCCGGCCGGCTGGCCTGCGTCCACGTCAAGGACCGCATCCAGTTCGGGGCGGTGACCGGCGAGGGCGTGCCGACGATTGAGCCGTTCAGCGACCTGACCGTTGCCCATTTCCGCGCCCACGGCTGGCAGTTCATGAGCCGGATCACGGTCACCACCGACGTCGTTCGCGAGAATAATCAGACGTACCGCCTCAGCTACTCCGAGATGCTGAAGGACGGCACCAAGATGGGTGCTGGCATGCCCGAGTACGTCCTCGTGTTCCGCCGCCCCCAGACCGACCGCTCGCGCGGCTATGCCGACACGCCAGTGAGCCACGTCACCGGCGTGACCTTGCGCGACGGCCGTCGTTTCGACGAGCATGACATCGATTTTGAGGATGCGCTCGCTGGCGATTTCGGGCCGGTTGATAAGCTGACATCGGAGACGTACAGTCTCGCGCGCTGGCAGGTCGACGCCCATGCGTTCTGGCGCTCGAGCGGGCGCACGCTGCTGACGGCCGACGAGCTGGCACAGTTGCCGACGGGCCAGCTGCCCAAGGCTTTCGCCGCCGCGACGTGCTCATCAATCTATGACTTCGGCGAGCACATCAGGCTAGGCGAGGCGGTCGCGGCGCGCGACGGGAACGACCCGCGCGGATCGCTGCCCAAGACGTTCATGGCGCTGGCGCCGGCGAGCATCTGCGACGACGTCTGGACCGACGTCACCCGCATGCGGACGCTGAACGGCGAGCAGTCGCTCGGCGGTCGCGAGAAGCATGTCTGCCCGCTGCAGATCGACATTGTCGACCGGCTGATTGAGCGATACTCCATGCCCGGCGAAGAGGTTTTCGACCCTTTCGCTGGCATCGGGACCGTGCCTGTCCGTGCGCTGAAGCTCGGCCGGCGAGGCTCGGGCAGCGAGCTGAACGGCGACTATTGGCGCGACGCCGTGCGGTACTGCCAGGCGGCGGAAGCCGAGCTCGAAATTCCCGACTTGTTCGATCTGCTGGGAGTTGCGGCGTGAGCGATCTGCGCCAAGGCGTCGGCGTCGGCGTCCATCAGGTGCTCGACCTTCTCGAGGGGCGGCGCGCCGGTTGGGCTCGGCTGGCGGACGGCGACCTATTCGCCGAGATCGCCCTTGCCGAGCAGGATGCGCTTTCGCGCTGGCCGACGCTGCCGGAGGCGATCCGCCTGACGGCGTTGCGACTGCACCTGATCGAGCGCGCGGTCGAAGGGCTCATGGGCGAGGCGAAGCCATCGCCATCAGCCGAAAAATCCGGCGGGATTGCCGCCGAACACAGGGAGCAACCGGAATGACGATCTATCGCGGAAATGTGCCGGGCGACGTGTCGATCAGGCCTGGCGACGACGCTGGCGCGCTCACCAGCGTCGGCGGCTCGCTCTACATCTCGTCGGACGCCAAGCTCGACGCGCTCACCAGCGTCGGCGGCTCGCTCTACATCTGGTCGGACGCCAAGCTCGACGCGCTCACCAGCGTCGGCGGC
>JAFARM010000164.1 GCA_019245455.1 Sphingomonadaceae bacterium
GCCAGCGCGTCGCGGTACTGCTGCAGCTGGCGATAGGCGGCCTCCAGGCTCTTGCCCGGCCCCTTGTATTCCCAGGCGAAGCAGTCCCGGCGCCAGACGTCGGCCCAGCCCTTGCCGCCGCCCGCCTTCGCCGCGCCGCGTTCGAACACGAACCACGTGCCATCGGGGTCGGCGGTGACCGGGTCGACGACGCCGAGAAGGGCGCACAGGTCGTTGAAGTGACTCTGCGCCGCCTGACGCTCGCCGAGCTCGCGGCCGCGCCACTTGGCGATGAAGTCGTGCGGGGTCATCGCCGTTGCCGGTATGCCGCGCGCCGCCGCCGTGCAAGCCGCGGCTCGTTACGGCAACCTTTCGGTTTTGCGGCGCGTTGACCGGTCGCGAAACCGAACAGGAGCCTTGCCATGGCCAATATCGAAACCGACGCCGCCGGGCGCCCGATCGCCTATGATTCCGCCGGCCGGCCGCTCGCGGTCGATGCGCGTCCCGTCGCCGTCGGCGGCGGTGCCGCCTATGCCGACCGCACCGTCGTCGAGCGGCGATCCGGCGGCGGCTGGCTGCTCGCGCTGCTGATCATCGTCGCGCTGGTCGTCGCCGCCTTCGCCTTCAAGCTGATCAACATCGACCAGATCTCGGGCGGCAGCGCGCCCAAGGTGTCGGTGACAGGCGGCGAGCTGCCCAAGTTCAAGGTCGACACCGCCAAGGTCGACGTCGGCACCAAGACGACCGAGGTGACGACGCCGACGGTCGATGTCGGCACCAAGAAGACCCCGGTCGAGGTGCCGACGGTCAGCGTCCAGAAGGCCGACGACACCAAGTGACGGCGCTCCGCGTCGTCGCCGCCGTCCTGGTTCCGCCGCTGGGGGTGTTCCTGGCGCGCGGGATCGGCGGGGCCTTCTGGCTGAACTGCGTGCTCACCTTGCTGGCGTTCGTGCCCGGCGTGATCCACGCCCTGTACGAGGTTCTGGCGGCGCGCTGATCCTTGCTGAACGGGAAGGGTGCCGCGTCCGGGGAGGAGCGTCGTCACCGCGCTTCCAACCTGCTATCGATGGCCGATGGCCTTCCCGCCGTCTCCGTTCATGGCTGCCGCGCTGGTCGAGGCGCGGGCGGCTGCCGCGCGGGGTGAAGTGCCGGTCGGTGCGGTGATCGTCGATCCTGCTGGGCGTATCGTCGCCGCCGCTGGCAACCGCACGCGCGAACGCAGCGACCCCACCGCGCACGCCGAGGTCCTCGCCATCCGCGCCGCCTGCGCCGCTGCCGGGTCGGAACGGCTGCCCGGCCACGATCTGTACGTCACGCTGGAACCCTGTGCGATGTGCGCCGCGGCGATCGGCTTCGCGCGCATCGCCCGGCTCTACTACGGCGCGGCGGACCCCAAGGGCGGCGGGGTCGATCACGGCGCGCGCGTCTTTGCGCACCCGACCTGCCACCACGCGCCGGCGGTGTTCGGCGGCATCGGCGAGCGTGCCGCCGCCGACCTGCTGAGCGGGTTCTTTGCCGCGCGCCGCGCGTTGCCTTTGCCACCGGGTGCCGCCACAGTCGCGGCGACGGAGGGGCGATGACGACCGAACTGACGATGCTGGCGTGGACCATCGTGCTGGCGTTGGTCCACATCTTCGCCGCCGTCGCGGTGCGCACGCGGCAGTACGGGACGGCCTGGAACATGGGGCCACGCGACGAGGCCGTGCCGCCGCCGACGCCGCTCGCCGGACGTCTCGACCGCGCGCAGGCCAACCTGTTCGAGACGCTGCCGCTGTTCGCCGCCGCGGTGCTGATCGCCCACGCCGCCGGCGTGCACACGGCGCGGACGATGCTCGGCGCGCAGCTCTATTTCTGGGCGCGCGTCGCCTATCTGCCGCTCTATGCCGCCGGCGTGCCGGTGGTGCGGACGCTGGCCTTTGCCACGAGTGTCGCCGGGCTGCTGCTGATCGTGACGGCCGTCCTGTGACGGTTCGCGCCGGCATGGGCGGCTGGACGTTCGAGCCGTGGCGCGGCCACTTCTACCCCGCCGGCCTGCCCCATGCGCGCGAACTCGACCACGCCAGCCGCCGCGTCACGGCGATCGAGGTCAACGGCACCTTTTATTCGACGATGAGCCCGGCGACCTATGCCAAGTGGCGCGCGGAGACGCCCGACGGCTTCGTCTTCGCGCTGAAGGGTCCGCGCTATGCCGTCAACCGTCGGGTACTGGCCGACGCCGGCGAGTCGGTCGCGCGTTTCGTCGCCAGCGGTATCGACCGGCTGGACGACAAGCTCGGGCCGATCCTGTGGCAGCTCGCCGCGACCAAGAAGTTCGACGCCGACGACATCGCCCGCTTCCTCGACCTGCTCCCCGCGCGCGTCGGCGACCGGCCGCTGCGCCACGTCCTCGAACCGCGCCACGACAGCTTCGCCGACGCGCGCCTGTTCGACCTCGCCCGCGACCGAGGGGTCGCGGTCGCCTATGCCGACAGCGACTCCTACCCGTGCTTCGCCGAGCAGACCGCCGGCTTCACCTACGCCCGGCTGCAGAACGGGGCCAACCACGAGCCGCTCTGCTATCCCGCGGCCGCGCTCGACGGCTGGGCCGAGCAGGCGCGTGAGTGGGCAAAGGGCGGACGCGACGTATTCGTCTTCTTCATCGCCGGCGGCAAGGTCAACGCGCCGGCGGGAGCGGAGGCGCTGCTGGCGCGGGTGTAGCACCTGATCGCAGTGAGGGTTGCGGCGTCCACCCCAGCGCGTCCGCAGCCTGTCATCCCGGCGCAGGCCGGGACCCATGATCTCGAACGGCTGAGATCATGGGTCCCGGCCTGCGCCGGAATGACAGAACCATTCCGGGTGTCAGCGCCACCCCTTCGTCAAGGCTCCAAGCGCGTCGACCAGCAGTGCCGCGGGCCATCGCTGGTCGCCGAGGGGCATAGCGTCACCGCGCCGCGAGCGTTCCGCAGGCGATGCGGTCGCCGCTGTTGCCGCTGGGATCGGTCTTGTAGTCGTCCGGCCCGGCGTGGAGCACGACCGCGGCACCGTCGGCGTCAAGCAGCGGCGTCGTCCCGCCGGTCAGCGTCAGCCCGGCGACAGTGACGTCGACCGCGCCCTTGCCGTCCTTGCCGACGACGACGTTCGGCAGGTCGCCGAGGTGCGGGCCCATCGGGTTGTCGCGCCCGTGCATCTTGCCTGTCGGGTTGAAGTGCCCACCGGAGCTGGCGAACTTCGGC
>JAFARM010000212.1 GCA_019245455.1 Sphingomonadaceae bacterium
CCAGCTCCTGGCGCCCGTCGGCCTTTAGCCCCAGCATCGTGAAATAGCTGTCCCAATAGTAGATCTCGCGGAAGCGGCCGCCGGGGACGACGAAAGGCTCGGGCACCGCCAGCGCCGACCCGCCGGGCGCGGGCGTGACGCCGGGCCGGGTCAGGACGGGCCACAGCTGCCGGATATGATCGCGCAGCGGCGTCGCGCCCTGGTCGTTGACGCCGGGCACGACGAAATTGGCGAGCACGAACGCCCGCAGCGCCTCGGGCGATGTCGGCTGCGCGCGCGCGTAATCGGCCATGATCGCTTGGGAGGCGCGCTTGGGGACCGCGTCGACGAAGGTCTTGCCGTCGGGGAAGATGCGCGCGAGCTGAACCGCGCGGAACAGCGCGCCGAACTCGTCCGCCGGGGTCGCTTCTTCCGTCGCGGCGGCGGGCGGGCTGGCCGGCATGCCCTGCCCGAACGCGATCATGGGCATGAGCAGCAGGAGGGCGAGCAACGATCGCATGGCGGGAACGGCCCTTAGCATCAGTCGGCGGCCGGTCGCATCGACACCGGCCGCCCGAAAACGCGCCTAGAAGCGCAAGGTCCCGCCGAAGCGTACCGACCGCCCCTGGATCGACCGCGCGAAGATGGCGCCGCCGCCCTGCGAGCCGAGCACGCGCGGATTGCCCTCGGTCAGCCCGATCTCGTCGGTCAGATTGTCGCCGAGCACCTGGAACTGGAGCCGGCTGTTGTTGACGTCGAGCGTGACGCCGGCGTCAAGCTTGTAATAGCTTGGCAGCACCTGCTGGTTCTGCACGTCGGAGAAACGCCGGCCGATATAGCCGAGCGTCGCGAAGGTGCCCACCTTGTTCCCCCGGCCGAACTCGAACTGATAGGCCGGCGTGATCCGCCACTGCCAGCGCGGCTGGCGCTGGACCTGATTGCCGGTGAGGTTGGTCCGCCCCCCGTCGGTGAAGAAGTCCTTGTAATGCGCGTCGAGATAGGTGGCCGATCCCGCGAAGGAGAGGCCGCGCACCGGCCGGAGTTCGCCCTCGAACTCGACGCCGGTCGCGTTGGCACCGCCGATCGAGGCGATCGGCGCGCCATTGGTGATGACGGTCGTCGCCAGGCCGTTGAAGTCGTTGTGGAACACGGTCGCATAGGCTCTGGCGATACCGGTCGAGATCTTGATTCCGCCCTCATAGCTGTCGACCTGCGGCGCGACGGTGATCCCGTCGCGGAGATTGTCGAAGAAGGGGAAGCTGTTGCCCCGGCTATAGCGGATGAACGCGCCGATCTGCCGGGTGACGTCGTAATTCGCGCCCGCCGTGCCGGACCATGCGTCGCCGCGATACCGAATCGTGCTGAAGGTGCCGTTCAGCACCGCATCGCCATTATCGTAGAGCGTCAGCGGGTTCCCATCGAGGCCCGCCGGCCCGGTCGAGCCATTATTCTCGAGCCGGCCGTCGACACTGTGATGCTGATACCGGACGCCGCCGTCGAGCCGCAGCTTCTCGGTGATGCGGATCTCGTCGACGAGATAGCCGGCGACATCCTCGCCCGTATAGCGCGCGTCGACGTTGAAAAACGAGCCACTCGTATAGCCGTCGCGCGTGACGATCCGACCGTCGGTGAGCGTCAGGTTGAGGCGGCGGGCGTTCGGCTGCGCGGTCAGGAGCAGGCTGTTGCCGAGGTTCCAGCGATCCCGCGACGAATAGCTGGCGTAGTAAAAACCGCCCGTCAGCGTGTTCGGACCCGTCTTCCACTCGAGCGCCGCGTCGTTGACGAAGGATTCGATCCGCTTGGTCACGGTCCACTGGCCGGCCTGCACGATCTGCGTATTCGGATCAGCGGCCGTCCCGCCATTGACGAACGTGAGCGACCTGATCGTCCCGCCGAGCCCAGCGGCGAAGGTCGCGGCGCTTTGCGGCGCGGTGCCGCCCGGCACCAGGCCGGTCGTGTCCGCGCGGCCCACCAGATAGCTGCCCCGATCACGGAATTTCAGCCCATCGGCGAGGCTGAACTCGGCGTTCAGCCCCACATTGCCGATCCGCGCACCGCGACCATCGGCAAGGTCGACGCGTGAGCCGTCATTGCGTGTCCCGAAGCGATTGTCGGGCCCGACCAGCGTGCCGGTGCCCGCCGGAAAGCCGGGATAGCCACTGATCTTGTCGCCATTCTGCACCACCGGGATCGGCAGCAGCCATTGGCCGCGATCGTCGAGATAGCGCCCGAAGATCAGCACCGACCCGCCGTTGAAGTCATGCCGGATATTGCCGCTGATCTGGCCGCCACGCTCGGCCCGGAATTTCGGATCGCGGATGCCGTTCGCGGTATTATAGAAGCCGCCGATCAGAAAGGTCGTGCGCGGGCCGAGAGGCCCCGAGACGAGGCCATCCGCGCGGAACTCGCCGAAATCGGTCCCCTGGAGCTTGATCAGCGCTTCGGGGGTCTGCTTGCCCTCGCGCTGCACGACGTTGACGGTCAGGCCGGGTTGTCCGTTCGAGAAGAGCGCGCCGGTGCCGCCGCGCACCGCCTCAACCCGCTGCAGCGTCTCGTCGGTGCGGATCAGCTGGCTGTTCTCGAGAAACGAGAGCGTCGGCGGCGGGAAGAACGGAACGCCTTCATATTGGAAAGTGACATATTCGGCATCGCCGCCCGACGGATAGCCGCGCACGAAGATGTTCGCGCCGTTTTTGCCGCCCGAGGATTC
>JAFARM010000273.1 GCA_019245455.1 Sphingomonadaceae bacterium
GCCGCCGACGACGATGCCGTCGATCCAGAGAACAGCCTGCTCCTGTGGCGCGCGGCGCAGGCGGTGGGCGTGTCGGCCGAGCTCCACCTGTTCCCCCACGGCGGTCACGGCTTCGGCACGCGCCTGCCGCCTGGGGAGCCCGCCGCCGCCTGGCCGCTGCTGCTGACCCGCGCCGCCGCCGCGGCAGGGGTCTTCACGGCATGACGGTGACGCTCGCCCGACGCACGGTGTTGGCGGCCGGCGCGGCGCTGGCGGCGCGGCCGGGGCTCGCCGCCGCGCCGCCCCCGGCCGACGACCTCAGCTTCGACCTGACGCAGGTGCCGCTCAGCTGCGCCGGCTCGTTCCTCACGCTGACGCACGATCCCGCCAACACCGCGCTGCCGCTGCGCCTGGCGACGGTGCGCAAGACGGCGATCCCCTACCGCTACCAGACCGGCCCCTGGGCGCACGAGCTGCTCGGCATCGGCTTCGGCCCCGGCGCGCCGGTGGCGACGCCGCGGGCGACGCCGGCGGGGGCGGAACTGGCGGTCGCCGGCGCGGCGGCGCGCGTCCGCTTCGTCGATGCCGTGACATTGCGGGTCGAGGCTGAGGGTGAGCCGGTGCGGATCGTCACCGCCCGCGGCTTCAGCTGGCAGCGTGACGGCGGCCGGCGCGGCTTCGACAACGACTCGGGCTATGTGATCGCGGTCGACGGGCCCGCCGTGCACTCCGCCGTCACCCGCGACGGCGGCGGCGCGGCGGAGGCGTTCACGATTCCTCCCGGCACGGCGGCGACGCTGCGCTTCGCCGCCGAGGTCGAGGACCTGACCCAGCCGCCCGGCCTCGGCGCCGGCCCCGTCGACGCCTGGATGGGCGACGCCCCGACGTTTGCCGCCGACGACACGCCGGCCAAGCGCCACGCGACGCGTATCGCCTGGTTCCTGTTCTGGAACCTGCAGGTCGCGCCGGCGGGCGGCTATGGCGGCACGGCGATCCTCAGCAGCAAGCGGTCGCTGAGCGCCGTATGGTCGTGGGACAATCTGTTCAATGCGCTGGCCGTCGTCCGCGCGCGCCCGGCGTTGGCGTGGGCGCAGCTGTTCCTGGTGCTGGCGCATCAGCGCGCCGACGGCTCGCTGCCCGACACGGTCAGCGACCTGCGTGCGACCTATGGCTTCACCAAGCCGCCGCTGTGGGCGTGGACCGTCGTCCAGCTGCTGCGGCACACGCCGGCGGGGCAGCGGCGCGACCTGCTCGCGCGGATCTACCCGCGCCTCGCCCGCTTCCACGACTGGTGGTTCGCCGCCCGCGACCTGCGCGGCGACGGGGTGCCGGCCTATCTGTCGGGCAACGATTCGGGCTGGGACAACAGCACGGTGTTCGACGGCGGCGGCCCGGTGCAGTCGCCCGACCTGCTGGCGCTGCTCGCGCTCGACGCCGAGCACCTGGGGACGATCGCGGGAATGCTCGGCGACGCGGCGGCGGCGCGGCGCTGGGCCGGGCGGGCGCGCGACCACCTCGACCGCTTCCACGCGCACTTCGCTAGCGACGGCGCGCTCGGCGTCCACGTCCAGACGGCGAGCGGGTGGGCGGCGCGGGCGAGCACCAGCCTGCTGACGCGCATTCCCGTCCTGCTCGGGCCGCGGCTGCGCGCCGACGTGCGTCGGACCTTGGTCGCCGAGCTGGGCGACCCGAGCGCCTTCGCCGCGCCGTGTGGGCCGGCGTCGGAGTCGCTCGCCAGCCCGCTGTACAAGGCGAACGGCTATTGGCGCGGCCCGGTGTGGGGGCCGTCGACGCTGCTGATCGTCCGCGGGCTGCAGGCGTGCGGCGAGGCGGCGCTCGCCCGCGACCTCGGCGACCGCTACCGCGCCACCTGTGCGCGCGCGGCGACGTTCCGCGAGAACTACGACGCGCGAACCGGCGAGGGCAACGACGACGGCGGCATGACGTGGAGCGCGGCCGACTATCTGCTGCTGGCGCAATCCTGAGGCCAGCTAAGACACCCGCATCCAGGCCTTTCGCACCGCCTGCGCCGGACGGCGCGGCGCGGGCTATGGCGCGGCGCGACCACCGGGATCGGCCGCAAAGAAACAGCCGACCGTCAGCCGGCCTCGCGCTGGGTCCGGCGACAGGCTCGCGCCCGGCGGGATAAGCCCGCTGTGGAGCAGCCGGCTGCGGTAGAGCACGGCGCGATTATAGGCCGGGGCGACCGCGGCGATCCGCTCGAACCACGGCGCGCCGTCGCTCAGATAGACAGGTAGCGGCGGCGTTCGCTGCACCTCGGCGTCGAGCCCGGCGTAGAAGCCTTTGGCGCGGGCAGGGTCGATCGTTTCGTATCCGCTCGCCCGGTGGCGGAAGAAGCCGGTGCCACCCTGGTCGTCGTGGCTCAGGTAATGGACCATCGCCACCTGCGCCGGGCCGGTCGCGTCGACGTGGGGCAGCCGCTGCATCGGCGACAGGGCCGCGGGCGGCGTGGTGACGATCTGGTACCACGCGCCCAGCACGGCCGGCGGCGCGCGGTGGCCGAAGACATCGCGCAGGACGACCGCCAGCGTCGTTTCGCAGCCGGAGAAATAGGTCGGCGGGACGCGCGCCTTGACGCCGGGATAATAGGTATCGTCGCTGCCGAAGACCTGCCGTGCCGCGTGCGCCCGCAGCGCGTCGGGGTCGGGCGCGAAGCCGTCGACGACGACGATCGGCTCGCCTTCCTCCCCGATATGCTCGACGTGGATCGACGGGGCCGCCATCACGCCGTCCCCTTCGCCCCGGCCCTGCCGGGTGCCGGGATCGCGGCGCCGTCGTCGAGCAGTTCGGCGACCGCGGTCCACAGGTGGTAGAGCGAGCTGCCGGGGATGCTGTCGGCGATGAAGGTGCCATCGAGCGTGAAGCGATCGCGCCAGCAGCCGTCGGGGGCTCCCGTCAGGAACGATCGGAAGAGCTGCTGCACGAGCGCCCGCGCGTCGTCGAGCAACGGTCGCCGTCCGGTCGCGCGCGCCTGCACGATCAGCGCCTTGAGCAGCTCGACCTGCGGCCACAGTCGCTGACTGTCCTTCAGCGCCACGCCGTCGATCGTCACCTCGTCGACGAGGGTGTGGCTTGGTGCCTCGCCGCTGAGCGCCCTGGCGTGGCCGAGCAGCGCGGCGCAGCGCGCGTCGTGCGTCACGCCCGACAGGCGCTCGTGGCGCCGCAGCAGCCAGACCCATTCGCACATATGGCCGGGCTCGAGCCGTTCCGAGCCGAAGCGGTCGTCCACTTCCCAATTGGGCCCGAAATACTCGCGGAGAACGCCCGTCGCAGGGTCGATGAACCTGCTTTCGAACAAGGACAGAAGACGCCGGGCGTAATCGGCGTAGCGGGCACCGCCGTCGGTTT
>JAFARM010000336.1 GCA_019245455.1 Sphingomonadaceae bacterium
CTGCACCCCACCGTGCGCATGGGCGTCATAGGCGTCGCGCAGCGCGTTCAGGCTGACCCGCGTTCCGTCCGCCCGGCTGACGATGTCGCCGGTGACCTCGAGGAGCGGCCCTTCCACGCGGACCTTGTCCGACGCCTTGACAGTCACCGTCGGGCAGTTCTGCACGACCAGGTTGAGCCCGGCCCCGTCGACTTCGATGCCGTCGGCGCTGAACTTCAGGTGCGCTCCGCGAACGTCGTAGACCATGACATTGCCGGGCTGCAGGTCGCGCGGACGCGACGGCTGATGGTTGGTGCCGACGACTATCGACCAGGAGCGGTCGCCGTGCATCCGCACCATCAGCGCTTCGCTGTCGACAGGCGGGTTGGAAGCGAAGCCGAAGTCGAGCAGGCGGTGCACCGTGTCGAGCAGCCGTCGGGTGCCGTCGGGGGCGATGGCACCCTGATCGATCTGGACGGTCTGCACCGGCCCAGAATCGTCGGTCACCTTGATCCGGCCGATGCCGATCATCTGCGCGACGCGCTGCCCGAGCGTGATCACGACGGGGTGATGTCCGCGAGCGACGTCGTCTGCAGGCTGATCGGCTCCGGCAGGAACGCCTCCTTGGGCATCAGGATCAGCTCCGCTGTCGTGCCGCTGCCGTTGTCGCGTCGGTAGGTGACCTCAGCGATGACGAGCGTCTTGTCGCCGGCGGCGAGGCCGGGAACGTCGATCGGCGCGAGGGTGTTCGGCTCCCACAGCGTGCCCGCGCTGTCGCGCCAGCTGTCGACCGTCACCCGCGCGACCCTGCCGCGTCCGGCACGGCGAGCCAGTTCCCACTTCGCGCGCATCTCGACGAAGCCGTAGGGGTCGAGCGCCGGTTCGGCGACCAAGTAGATCAGGCGGTGGCGCTTGACGTTCGGATCGTGCTGCGTGGCGAAGAAGTTGCCGCCCTCGCCGAGGTCGCCGAGCAGGTCGACGCCGTTTTTCGAGCAGACGATGTCGGAGAAGCGCTCGTCCGACGCGTTCGTCACCTGCCACGCTTGGACGTTCTGACCATAGGCGAAGCCGCTGGCCGCGGTGACGGTGCCCGCCTGCGCGAGCACCAGCCGTCCCATCCTGTCCTCGTACGCCAACAGCGCCGCGGCGCGAGTCACGCGCTCTATGATCGAATAGGCCGTCTCGCCGTAGTTTAGGTTGATCTGCGGCACCGCCGGTCCCGGATCGATGCCATCGGCAAGGGTGACGTCGATGCCGTAGGGTTCGGCGAGCTTGCGAGCCACCTCCAGCGCGTTCGCACCCTTGATCTGGCCTCCGGGCCATTCGGCCGAGCAGTCGACCAAGTCGGCGCACTTGCCGCGCCCGACGACTTCGAGGCGATGTTCGGTCGCCGAACCGCCTTCGATCACACGATCGACGTAGCCGGTGATGACGCGGTTGTTGCCGATCGTCACCTCGCACGCGTCGCCCGGCGCCGTCACCGATGCGCTCCCATTCTTCGGATCGCGCGCGGTGACGGCGATGCTGAAGCTGTTGGGAAGCGCCTCGGCGCGCAGGGTGATCGCGATATCGGTCCACCCGGCATAGGCATTCCCGGCGATCTTCAGCGTCACGTCGTCGGGGCCGACGTCACGGGCCGTGACGGTGATCTCGGGATCGTCGCTCATGCGGCCAGTGCCTCGAAGCTTGCCGGCATGAACAGCGGCGAGACGGGATCGGTCTGCGCGATCAGCTGATCGGCGCGCGTCGCGTCGCGGTAGAGCCGCTGCCCGAGTGCGACGGCCGGCAGAACACCGACGTCGTAGCGGCGGATGCGCGCCAGGCTGCCGCCGCGAGTGCGCAAGTCCTGAACGATGGCGACGCGAAGCGCGCGAAGCGCGTTGAAGGTCGCGTCGAGCCCCTGGTCCCCTGCCACCGTCAGCTCGGCGTCGATCAGCCCGGTGACGATCGCCAACTTGGCGAAGGCGTCGTCATAGCTCGACGGCTGATAGGCCGCTGCCGCCTCGGCTAGCGCGACAACGGCGAGGCGGCGCATCAAGTCGGCGGTCGATCCCGCGACCGGGTCGGACCCGGCCGCGACCGTCACCAGCTGCGCGAGCAGGCGTAGGGCGTCGGCGGGGTCGGCGCAGGCGGCGAGCAGCGCCGCGACGAGTGCGGCCGCGGCCGCCGGGGCCGTCGTCGGATCGGTCGCAGCGATGAACGCCGCGGCCGCGGCGCGCACCGCGACGCGCTGAGCCGAGGCGTCGGCGATCAGCGCGGCGAGGGTCGTGTCGCTCGCATAGGTCGCCGTCGATCCGGCGAACCCGACGTTCCCGCCGCGTGCGAACCGGCCGAAATCGCCCGGTAGCCCCGCGGCCAGCCGGTTGAGCGCAGTCGCGTCGTCGCTCAATGTCACCGCTGCCGACGCCCACGGAGTGGCCGGGATGACGATCGTCGGGTTCGCCGCGCGGACGACGGCGAGCACGGCCGCGGCGTCGGACAGGACGGTGGCGATCGTCGTCAGCGCGACGCCGCCGACATTGGCGCCCGCGAGCGACAGCAGCGATGGAAAGGTCTGCTTGCCGCTCTCAACAAAAGTGAACTCGACCTCGGCGTAGCCGCCCGCTTCGATCGGGTCGGTGATCGTCAGCGCCTCGCACGCGACCTGCAGGATGCCGAGCGTCGGGTGGGTAAGGGTGCCCGGATCCTTCTTCTCGGCCGCCGCGATCAGCAAAGCGCGCTGTGCCGCGACCGGCGTCCCACCGAGGACGACGTCGCCGCTGACGATGAAGCCGGCGAAGTGGATACGACGCGCGCCGCGGCCGAGGTCCTCCACCCACGGCGTGTCCCGCCCGGGATATTGGTGGACCGCCAGCCGCCGGCCCAACTGCGTCGCGTTCGATCGCACCGCAAACGGCACGCCGCGGAACGACGCTGGCAGCAGGCCGTCGTGAAAGAGAGCCATTGGACCGCTCCCGGAACGGGTGTACGCCTCCCCGGTACATCAAGGGGAGCCGAATATGAGACTTCTACTCGCTGCGGCGATTGCAGCTGGAGCAAGCGCACCGCTGCCGGTGATCAATCACAGTGCGAGCCGAATGTACCATGCACGCAGCGCGACGGTGCTTTTCTGCACCCAAGCGGGCGGACTACCGCTGGCACGCATCGCATCTGCCCGTGCGAGAACCGATTCTCGGCTATCGGCCATTTCGGACAAGATCGCCGGGAACGCCGGGTGTATTCCGGCGCTGGGAACAACCCCATTTCCGGTCGATTTTGTCGAGGATGTTCGCTGGTCGGGCGCGGTCCTCGATGATGAGCCGATGCAGAGCGGCGTCGAAAGGGTCGCGCGCGGACGGAACGACCTCGGACCGCTTGGAGATTACTACTTCTATGTCGCCGTGAGGGATATTGTACCCGCAACCGGTCAGTAAGCTAGCGCGCGTCCGATCGCGACGCCGTCCGAACCGGACGTCTTTGTCGTCACCGTCGTGCCGGTCGGCAAACCCTCGAAACGATGGACATGAACGAGCTTGGTGGCAAGCTGCGCACGAGCGCGAGCTTCGGCATCAGCATTGGCAGGCGCCTCGAACTGGCGTGAAACGATCGCCGCTGCCTCTTCCGCCGTCTGTGCGCCGTGAAGCGCGATACCGGCCGCCCGGCGCGAGCCTTGGGTTAGCTCATAGTTGATGAAGTCGAGCTGCTCCGTAGGCGTCCCTTGCTGCATCGTATGCCCGTAGCGCGCGGCGAAGACCGCCTGCCGGTCGCGATGGTGCTGCGCCAAGCCATAGGCTTCGCCATGGTCGCCGATTGCGCGAGGGTCGAGCGAGCTCTCCCTGAGAAGGTTGGCGGCGATGCCAGTCGCTTGGACGCGCGACCATCCCCGGCTGACGAAGAAGTCGGCGACAGCCTGCGCCTTATCCGCCGTCCCTCCGGCACTTGCGGCACTGGCGGCCGCACTCGTTGACTTGCCGGACCCGAACGTTCGGTCGATCCATGTGCCGAACCTGTCGACCGCCTTGTCGAAGCTGTTGGCCGCATGGTCGATGACGCCGACGGCGTTCTGGCCGGAAATCACGCCGCCCGGATTTGTGCTACTGATGATACCGTCCATTACCGATACGCCCGCCCCGGCCGCGGCGCCCCCAACGGCGTTCGTTCCCCGGTTCAGCTTCTCGGCGATGATCGCGCGGTCGCGGACGAAGCGATTGGCCTTGTCGATCTCGGCGGCTGAATTGACCACGCCATTGCGATCAACCGAGGTCAGATCGGCGCTGATCG
>JAFARM010000032.1 GCA_019245455.1 Sphingomonadaceae bacterium
GGGCGAAGGCCCAGACGACGAAGGCGAGGCTGGCGAGCGACAGCGCGTTGACCAGCGCCAGCGCCGCCCCCGACGCCTTCCCCGCGCGCGCCATGCCGGCGGCGGGCAGCAGCAGCGCGTTGTGCAGCGTGTCGGACACGCTCGTCAGCCAGTGCATCAGGGCGAAGATGACGAGCGACGCGCCGACGCCGATGCCGCCCGCCGGCGTCACCCACCACAGGGCGGCGAGCATCGGCACCATCAGCGCCGTGGTCGCCGCCAGCCACGGCTTCCGCGGCCCCATACGGTCGACGGCGGCCCCCAGCAGCGGCACGGTCAGCAGCACCAGCCAGCCGGCGTACTTCGAGGCGGCGGCGACCAGGACCTGCCCGCGCACCGGATCGCCGATGACGTCGCGGACGAAGTACGGCGCGAAGACGTAGATGGTGATGAGGACGAAGTACGGGTCGCGCGCGCCCTGGAACAGCGCCCAGGCCCACGCCGCGCGGGTCAGGCGGGTGCCCGCGTTCAAAGGCGCGACGGGCGCATCCATGCAGGCTCCCCCAGGGTCGTTGCCGCCGATCATGGCGCAATCCGGCGGAGCCGCCTAGCGACGCGCTGTCCCATAGCGAAAGGGTTGTGCTATGATGCCCGGCGCGCGTCGAGTCCGGGGGACTTCAGCTTGTGGACGGCAGCGAGTCGCTGTCGCGAAACACCGTCGCGGATGTGAACTTCGTGAACTTCACGAACCGGATCGGTTAGAAGCGGCTCCATCAACGGGACTGTGAACCTTTCCGGTTCGTCAGACCCCCAGCCCGGCCCTTGCCAGCGCCGCCGGCGGCACCCGCGTCGCCGCCGCCGCCCAGCCGAGCAGCCCCGGCCACAGTCCGATGCCGCCGACCACCAGCCGCCGGCCGACCCCGGCCGTCGCCCACCGCTGCAGCGCCGTCGCCCGGCCGATCTGCCGGACGCAATCGCGGCGGAAGGCCACCCGGTACGCCGCCGGCGTCGCCCCGGCGAGCACCGCGTCGGCCGCCAGCCGGGCGCTGTGCAGCGCGATCGACATCCCGTCGCCGGTGAACGAGGGGATGACACCCGCCTGGTCGCCCAGCCGGAACAGCCCGTCGTCGGCGCGGTGGACGAAGCCGTAGGGCACGCCGCCGATCGCCAGCGGCCGCGCGAGCTGGCGGGCGGCGTCGCCGAGCAGGCGAGCCAGCCGCGGCTCGCGTTCGATCAGAAGCCCCATCGGATCGCCGCCGGCGGTGTCGAAGCGCGCCCGGTCGACGAGCAGGCAGAGGTTGACCAGCCCCTCCTCGACCCGCTGCACCCCCGCGTAGCCGCCGTCGAACAGGACGATCTCGATCGTGCCGGCGAGCGCCGCCAGCGTCGCCGGGGCGGCACGGAAATACTGCTTGAAGCCGATCAGCCGGTCGATCGTTCCGCTGCGGTCGCGCCCCGCGCCGCGCACGTCGTGCTTGCCGGTGGCGAGCAGCAGCGCGTCCGCGGTCAGATCGCCGCCGCTCGTCGCCAGCCGCTTGCCCTCGACCTGCCGGACGGCGACGCCCCGCGCCACCTCGGCGCCGACGGCTGCGGCATGGTCGAGCAGCGCCGCGTCGAGCCGCCGCCGCGTCAGCCCCAGCGCGGTGAAGGGCAGGCGCGCCTCCGCCCGCCGCGCGCCCGCCGTCAGCCGGACGCGCCCGATCGGGTGTCCGCCGAGCCGCCCGGCGTCGAACCCCAGCGCCGCCAAATGCGCCTGCGCCTCGGTCGAGACGAAGTCGCCGCAGACCTTGTCGTGCGCCCCCGCCGTCCGCTCGATAAGCAGCGGCCGCGCGCCGCCCTGTGCCAGCCGCGTCGCCGCCGCCGCCCCGGCCAGCCCGCCGCCGGCGATCACGCTCCCGCCGCCGGCGACGACGGTCCTCACGCCTTGATCCGCCCGACGCACAGGCGGAACGGGAACACCCGCTCGACCGTCGCGCCAACGACGCCGGCATCGGCAAGCGCGCGGTGCCAGTCGGCGTCGACAAAGCTCCGTGCGATCGACACCGGGCCGTCGTGGCGGACGAAGGCGTGCCAGCGCATCGCCGCCGCCAGCGCCCGGAAGCCGTAGAAGGCGAACCAGTGCCGGCGCAGGTCGTTGACGAACCAGCCGCGCGCCGCCCGCGCCTCCATCCAGCGCAGGAACGCCCGCACCTGATCGTCGGACAGGTGGTGGGTGACGAGCGAGCTGACGACGAAATCGATCCGCTCGGCGGGATCGAAGGCGAAGACGTCGCCCGTCCGGAAGTCGATGCCGAGCGCGGCATCGGTCGCCGCCCGCGCCGCCGGCTCGCTGCCGGGGGCAAGGTCGATGCCGATCAGCCGCGGGCGAAAGCCGCGCTTCGTCGCCCAGCGGTGGACCGCGCGCAGCATATCGCCCTCGCCGTAGCCGACGTCGAGCAGGGTGAAACGCTCGCCCCGCGCCAGCCCCGCCGTCGCCCGCGCCAGCCACGCCAGCGTCGGCCGCCGCGCCAGCGTCACGGTGTTGACCGCGGCGAGGTCGCGCAGGCAGGCGGCGAGCACTGCGGGCGGCACGTCGTCACCGTCCATCCACTCCGCCTCGCCGGACCGGGCGGCGAACGAGCGCATCAGACGGGCCACATCAGACGGTGCGGAAGCGGAAGCTCTCCGCCGCCAGCCCCGGCCCGAAGGCGACGCCGAAGCCGTCGGTGGCGCGTTCGACGGTCGTGCCAACGCTTTTCAGGATCCGGTCGAGAACGAACATCAGCGTCGCCGAGCTCATGTTGCCGAAGTCCCTCAGCACGCCGCGCGACCACGCCAGCGCCTCGGGAGCAAGTTCGAAGCCGGTCTCGACCGCATCCAGGATCGTCCGTCCGCCCGCGTGCACCGCCCACAGCGGGAAGTCCGCCGGGCGCTGGCCGCGGAGCAGCCCCTGGTCGTCGTTGCGCTCGTTCTCGTGGCGCAGCGCGCGGGCGATCTTGCCGGGCACCTCGCCCGACAGATGCATATCAAAGCCCTGGTCGCCGACGTTCCACGTGATCGCCTCGGCCGAGTCGTCGATCGTCGTCGCGCGGAAATCCCTGAGCGCGATGCCGGTCTCGTCCGCTGTCACCAGCGTCGCGGCGCAGCCGTCGCCGAACAACAGCATCGACAGCAGTTGCTCGAGGTTGTCGGTCTGCTGGAAGTGGAGCGAGCACAGTTCGAGGTTGACGACCAGCACCCGCGCCGCGGCATCGGAACGGACGAAGTGGTGCGCCAGCCGCAGGGCGTTGACCGCGGCGTAGCAGCCCATGAAGCCGACGCCGGTGCGCTCGACGCCGGGGTTGAGCCCGGCCGCCTTGACGATGATCTGGTCGATCCCCGGCGCGACGAAGCCGGTGCACGACGCGACGACGAGGTGCGTGATCCGCTCGCGCTCGCCGTCGATCCCGAGCGCGTCGATCGCCCGCAGCGCCAACCCCGGTGCCGTCGCCGCGAAGCGCGCCATCCGAACCGCCGTCGAGGGAAAGGCGTCGGGCGTATAGAAGCCCTCGGCATCGGCCTCGAAGCCGTCGGGGTTGGTCACCGGGGTGAAGAACGAATAGCGATGCGCGATCCCAGCCCGGCCGACCATGCGCTTGAACAAGGCCGAGTCGCGCCGGTCGCGTATGAACTGGCCGACGAAGCGGACAAAGGCGTCGTGAACATCGTTCGGCGGGACGGCAGTGCCAATCCGGTTGATATGCGCGACCTGCACGGCGACTCTCCCTCGGGAACGCGTGCCTCCGCATAACGCCAGGCACACCAGATGGCTACGCTAACAGGCTGGTGATCACTTCCCGCCTGCGGCACCTTGGCACAATGGACGATGAACACGAATGCCTGACCGCTATTCCCGGCCTGCGCGTTGGCCATGCCGAGGATGGCCGCGCCCGCACCGGCGTCACCGTCATCCTGCCCGACACGCCGGTGACGATGGCGGTCGACGTCCGCGGCGGCGGGCCGGCGACGCGCGAGACCGACGCGCTCGCCCCTCACACGCTCGTCGAACGCGTCCACGCGCTGGTATTGAGCGGCGGATCGGTGTTCGGCCTGGCCGCCGCCGACGCCGTCGTCCAGGCGCTGTCGGCGACCGGCATCGGCCTCGCGGCCGGGCCGCTGCCTATCCCGGTGGTACCGGCGGCGTGCCTGTTCGACCTGGCCAACGGCGGTGACAAGACGTGGCGCGAGCCGCCGTATGCCGCACTCGCTCGTGCTGCCCTGGCCGCAGTCGCGCGGCCCGACGCGAACGGCGCCGTCGGTGCCGGATACGGCGCGGTCGCCGGCAGTCGTCCGGGCGGGATCGGCACCGCGCGCGTCGCCAGCGATGGCCTCGCCGTCGGGGCGCTGGTGGCGGTCAACAGCTTTGGCGAGGTCCATGCCGCCGAGCCGCCGGCCGGCCCCGTGCCGCTGCCCAAGCTCGCGCGGGCCGCAGGCCTTGCGGCACAATCGACCTGTATCGGCGTCGTCGCCACCGCCGCGCCGCTGACCCGCGCCCAGGCGCAGCGTGTGGCGATGATGGCGCACGATGGCCTCGCCCGCGCCATCCGCCCGATCCACACCCCGTTCGACGGCGATACCCTGTTCGCCCTCTCGACCGGGCCGGCGACCGGCGTTGATCCGGTCCAGCTGGCGCTGATCGGCACGCTCGCTGCCGACGCGGTGGCCCGCGCCGTGCGCCGCGCGGTGTTCGGATGAGCGACGGATGCGGGCTGGGTCAGCGCAGCGCTGCCGCCGCCGCGTCGTAGTCCGCCTGCAGCGCGGTCGCGCGCGCGATCAGCCTGCCTGCCGCGGCCAGCGGTGCCGCGACATCGGTGCCGGCCGCGCTCGCCGCCGCCAGGCTTCCCGCGATGCCGTCGAGCCGGGCGCGGATATCGCCGATCTGATTGCCGACACGGTCGAGCGCGGTTCGCTCGGTCTCGGCGCGGGCCCACGCCTCGCTGCCCTCCGGCACCCCGCGGGCGGCGGCGACTGCGGCCGACGCCCGGTCGCGCTGCGCCGCCAGGCGCGCCGCGGCATCGGCAAGGTCGCGCTCGACCAGGGCGAGCTGCGCCGGCACATCGCCGACGGCAGGGGACGCGGAGTCCGCGCGCGGCGGTGCCGCGTTGCCGGCCGCAACGGGCGCGTCGGCGGGCGGCAGGGATCCGGCACCGGCCGGCACGCCCGCCGCGGTCGGGCCAGCGCTCGTCGCTGGATCAGCTGTTGTCGCCACCGCACCGGCGGGGCCGCAGGTCGGCATCACGGCCGTCGCGCAGCGTCCGGTGGCGATCGGCGGTCCCTCGATCGGCCGCCGCGCCAGGCTCGGCCACGACCCGCCGCCGC
>JAFARM010000078.1 GCA_019245455.1 Sphingomonadaceae bacterium
CGTTGCCACCGCGACCGCCGCCGTGCCCGCCGCTGCCCTTGCCCGTGTGCGGCCGGCCGCCGTTCGCCGCGCGCCGCCCGGCCGGCGAGCGTGGGTCGACGTGGCGCTCGGCCGGCGGCGCCGCCTTCTCGACCGCCGCGGTCTTCGCCACCGCGGCACGGAAGTCCGCGGGGAGCGGCACGACTTCGACCTTCATCCGCGTCAGCTTCTCGATGTCCTTCAGGTACGGCCGCTCGTCGTCGGCGCAGAAGGCGATCGCGCTGCCCCCGGCCCCGGCGCGCGCGGTGCGGCCGATGCGGTGGACATACTGCTCGGGGACGTTGGGCAGCTCGTAGTTGACGACATGGCTGACGGCGTCGATGTCGATGCCGCGCGCGGCGATGTCGGTGGCGACGAGGACGCGCACCTGCCCGGCCTTGAAGCTCGCCAGCGCCTTCTCGCGCTGCGCCTGGCTCTTGTTGCCGTGGATCGCCACCGCCTCGATGCCGCCCAGCCCGAGCTGGCGGACGACGCGGTCGGCGCCGTGCTTGGTCCGCGTGAAGACGAGCGCACGATCGACGCCCTCCTGCCGCAGGACGATCTGCAGCAGCGCCGGCTTCTCGCTCTGATTGACGAAGGTGACGCCCTGGTCGACGCGCTCGGCGGTCGTCGCCGCCGGCTGGACCGCGACCTTGACCGGATCGGTCAGGTAGCGCGCGGCCAGCTCCTCGATCGCCTTGGGCATCGTCGCCGAGAAGAACAGCGTCTGCCGCTGCCGCGGCAGCAGGGTCACGATCCGCTTCAGCGCATGGATGAAGCCGAGGTCGAGCATCTGGTCGGCCTCGTCGAGGATCAGAACCTCGACCTTCCTGAGGTCGATCGCGCCGCGGTCGACGAGGTCGAGCAGGCGGCCGGGCGTGGCGACGAGGACGTCGACGCCGTGCGCCATCGCCCGCTCCTGCCGCGCGATCGGCACGCCGCCGAAGACGGTGGTGACGGTCAGGCGCATGAACTTGCCATAGGCCGCGAACTGCTCGGCGATCTGGCTGGCGAGCTCGCGCGTCGGGGCGAGCACCAGCGTGCGGACGCCGCCGCGCGTCAGGTGCTTGGGTGCCTTCGACAGGCGGTCGATCGTCGGCAGGGCGAAGGCGGCGGTCTTGCCGGTGCCGGTCTGGGCGATGCCGCACAGATCGCGGCCGGCAAGCACGGGCGGGATCGCCTGGGCCTGGATCGGGGTCGGCGTTGCGTAGCCCTTGGCGGCGAGCGCGCGCTGGATGGGATCGGCGAGGCCGAAGTCGGAGAAGTTGGTCATGGAAACGTGCTTTCGTGGGTTCGGGAGCCACGCAAAAGCGTCCGCCGGGATCGGCAAACGAGGCGCGGCTCGTTCGACGACCCGCGTGACAAGGGTTGCCTCTGGTTGGCTGCGCCTGAGGTCGGGGCCGGGCCGACAAGCGGCCGATCACGCTCCCCGCCGGACGGCACGGCCGTCGACGCGAGAGCGCATATCGTCGCTGCGCCGCAGCAAGTCAAGGTCAGGGGTTGAAGGCGACCGACTGCGTCAGGACCTGGTTCGGCAGAATGCCGCTCAGATACTGCTCGATTCGGTCGAGACGCGTTCCCAGCGGGTCGATCTTGGCGGCGATCGCGGCTTCGGCTGCTTCCGTTGCGGCGCTGGCCTTGTCGGCGGCACCGTCGGCGGCGGTCCTGGCCTCGTCCTCGAGCGCGGCGATCCGTGTCTTCAGGTTGTCGATCGTCTCCAGGATCGACTGAATGGCACTGTTCGCATCGTCGTCCATTTCGCCCTCCGCGTTTGCGCGATGGCCGCGCCACGCCAGCGTAACCGTTACGGGCACGCCACGAAAGCGGGCCACTCGGTCATCTGTGCCTTGCCCCCGATCCCGCGCGGGTGCATGGGGAAAGGCAGGTCATGCTTACCCAGCGGTCCCGTTACGCGCTGCGCGCGCTCATCTTCCTCGCCCGTACCGGCAGCGTCGCGCCGGTTCCGATCAGCGTCATCGCCGCCGACCAGAAGCTGCCGCGCAAGTTCCTCGAGATCATCCTCCTCGACCTCAAGAACGGCGGACTGGTGGCGAGCTACCGCGGCAAGATGGGCGGCTACCGCCTCGCGCGCTCCCCCCGCGCGATCAGCTTCGGCGAGATCATCCGTCTGATCGAGGGCCCGCTGGCGCTGGTGCCGTGCGTCAGCCTGACCAAGTATCACCGCTGCGCCGACTGCTACGACGAGGCGACGTGCGTCATCCGCAAGGTCATGCTGGAGGTGCGCGAGGGCACCGCGGCGATCCTCGATTCGACGACGCTGGCCGATATGGTCGAACGGCGCGAAGCGGCGTAACGCCGATCCTCCCCGGAACGGGGAGGTGGCAGCCGCAGGCTGACGGAGGGGTCGCTCGCCACCGCGCGCACCTTCCGCACGTGGCGACCGGCCCCTCCACCATTCGCCTGAAGGAGGCGAATGGTCCCCCTCCCCGTTCCGGGGAGGAACTTAGGCAAACCCCAGCTTTCCCACCGCGATATTTTTCGCCGATTGCCTACTTGTCCGCTCGGAATACGTTGTGCGTTGTTCAGGTGGGCTGAGGAGGAACGGCGTGCGCGCGATCATCGGACTAGGGCTGCTGATGGCAATCGCGGCGGCGACGGCACCGCTCCACGCCGCCGAAACGACGATCCTCAACGTCAGCTACGATCCGACGCGCGAGTTGTACAAGGACATCGACGCCGCGTTTGCCGCGCAGTGGAAGGCAAAGACCGGCGACACCGTCGTCATCAACCAGTCGCACGGCGGGTCGGGCAAGCAGGCGCGGTCGGTGATCGACGGGCTCGAGGCCGACGTCGTCACGCTGGCGCTCGCCTATGACATCGACGAGATCGCCGACAAGGCGCACCTGCTGTCGCCGGCGTGGCAGAAGCGGCTGCCGAACAACTCGACGCCGTACTATTCGACGATCGTCTTCCTCGTCCGCAAGGGCAACCCCAAGGGCATCCACGACTGGAACGACCTGGTGAAGCCCGGCGTCGCCGTCATCACGCCCAACCCCAAGTCGAGCGGCGGCGCGCGGTGGAACTATCTCGCCGCCTGGGGCTATGCGACCAAGACCTATGGCGCGGCCAACGCCAAGGACTTCGTGACCAAGCTCTACCACAACGTGCCGGTGCTCGATTCGGGCGCGCGCGGGTCGACGACGACCTTCGTCCAGCGCGGCCAGGGCGACGTGCTGCTCGCCTGGGAGAATGAGGCGTACCTCGCGACGCACGAGGCCGGCGGCGATCAGTTCGAGATCGTCACCCCGTCGGTCAGCGTGCTCGCCGAGCCGCCGGTCGCCGTCGTCGACAAGAACGCGGAGAAGCACGGCACGACCAAGGTCGCCGAGGCGCTGCTGCGCTTCCTCTACACGCCGCAGGCGCAGGAGATCATCGCCAAGAACTTCTACCGCCCGCGCGACCCCGCGGTGGCGGCGAAGTACGCCAGCCAGTTCAAGCCGCTGCAGATGTTCACCATCGACCGCAACTTCGGCGGCTGGGCGCGGACGCAGAAGGCGCACTTCGACGACGGCGGCATCTTCGACCAGATCTTCGAGGCGGCGAAGCGCTGACCGCCGCCGCCGCCCCCGACGCGTCGCCGCCCGCGCCACGGCCGCACGGCTGGCGGCCACGGTCGATCATCCCCGGCTTCGGGCTGACGCTCGGTTTCACGCTGCTGTACCTGACGGCGATCGTCCTCATCCCGCTGTCGGCGATCTTCCTCAAGACCGCGGGCCTCGGGCTCGACGACTTCGTCCGCGTCGCCTTCTCGCGCCGGGCGGTCGCCGCCTCCCGGCTGAGCTTCGGCGCGGCGGCGCTGGCGGCGGCGGTCAACAGCGTCTTCGGCCTGCTCGTCGCCTGGGTGCTGGTCCGCTACGCCTTCCCGGGCAAGCGGATCGTCTCGGCGCTGGTCGACCTGCCCTTCGCCCTGCCGACGGCGGTCGCCGGCATCGCGCTGACCGCGCTCTATACGCCCGACGGCTGGGTCGGGCGCTGGCTGCCGGTCAAGGTCGCCTTCACGCCTTTGGGCGTCGTCGTTGCGCTGACCTTCATCGGCCTGCCCTTCGTCGTCCGGACGGTCGAGCCGGTGCTCGCCGACCTCGGCCGCGACGTCGAGGAGGCGGCGGCGAGCCTCGGCGCAGGGCGGCTGCAGACCTTCGTCCGCGTCATCCTGCCCGCCGTGCTGCCGGCGCTCGCCACCGGCTATGCCCTCGCCTTCGCCCGCGGTGTCGGCGAATACGGCAGCGTCATCTTCATCGCCGGCAACCTGCCGTTCCGCTCCGAGATCGCGCCGCTGCTGATCGTCCAGCAGCTGGAGCAGTTCAACTATCGCGGCGCCACCGCCATCGCCGCGACGATGCTGGCGGCGTCGTTCGCGGTTCTGGTCGCGATCAACCTCGTCCAAGCGGTCGAGCGCCGGAAAATGGCGGCGCTGTGACCACCGAGGAACCGCGCTGGCTGCGCTGGACGCTGATCGGCGTCGCGCTCGCCTTCCTCCTCCTGAGCCTCGCCCTGCCGCTCGCCGCGGTGTTCGCCGGGGCCTTCGCCAAGGGCCTCGCCGCCTACCGCAGCGCCATCGCCGAGCGCGATGCGGTCGCGGCGATGCGCCTGACGCTGACGGTCGCCGCCATCGCCGTGCCGCTGAACCTCGTCTTCGGCCTGGCGGCGTCGTGGGCGATCACCAAGTTCGACTTCCCCGGCAAGAGCCTGCTCATCAGCCTGATCGACCTGCCGCTGTCGGTGTCGCCGGTGGTGTCGGGGCTGATCTACGTCCTGCTGTTCGGCCTGCAGGGCTGGGCGGGGCCGTGGCTGCGCGACCACGACCTGAAGATCGTCTTCGCCGTCCCCGGCATCGTGCTCGCCACCGTGTTCGTCACCTTCCCCTTTGTCGCCCGCGAGCTCATCCCGCTGATGCTCGAGCAGGGGCGGAGCGACGAGGAGGCGGCGCGGTCGCTGGGCGCGTCTGGCTGGCAGACGTTCCGGCGCGTGACATTGCCCAACATCCGCTGGGGGCTGCTCTATGGCGTGCTGCTGTGCAACGCCCGCGCCATGGGCGAGTTCGGCGCGGTGTCGGTCGTCAGCGGCCACATCCGGGGGCTGACCAACACGCTGCCGCTGCACATCGAGATCCTGTACAACGAGTATAACTATGTCGCCGCCTTCGCCGTCGCCTCGCTGCTTGCCGGTCTCGCGCTG
>JAFARM010000162.1 GCA_019245455.1 Sphingomonadaceae bacterium
GACGGCGCGGCCGTCGTCAGCGCGGTACCCTGGTTGCTGAACGCCGTCTTCATGCTGCCACCAAACGCGGTGACGGCGGCGATGACGAAGCCACCGAGGACGGCGACGAGCAGCGCGTATTCGGCCGCCGAGGCGCCCGACTGGTCCTTCTTGATCGAACGAAGAAGCTTGATCATGTCATTCCCCTGTTGACCGGCTAAGTCCGGCAAAGCTGATGTCAGGCGTTCAAAGGATTGCGCGTCCGCTCAACTGCGTTCGCAAGTCGCGCGATCCCTCCTTCAGGCCTGCTTTACTGCGACGCGTAGGTCGACGGCGCGGCCGTCGTCAGCGCGGTACCCTGGTTGCTGAACGCCGTCTTCATGCTGCCACCAAACGCGGTGACGGCGGCGATGACGAAGCCGCCGATGACGGCGACGAGCAGGGCGTATTCGGCCGCCGAGGCGCCCGACTGGTCCTTCTTGAGTGAACGAAGAAGTTTGATCATCTGACGTACCCCTATTCGGCCGGCTGAAGCCGGCGTTGCTTCTACCCGCCCGTGACAACGGGCGAAGACTGGCAGAACGGATACTTGGCGGCCCGCGGCGAATACGCGGCGACCCCAAGCCCGTCGTTCGTCTCAAGGTCGGGTTAGTAACGACTCCAATATGGTGCAAGAAGATTTTTCACATTTTGGGTTAACGTCGTACCCCTGTTGCCGCTTTGCCGCAGGCGGTAACAACCCTGACCCGCGGCTGAATCGGCTAAGCGCTTGATTCGTGACGACTTAACCGATCAGCAGCATCGGTGGGCAGACCGCGAACGGCGGGGGAACTGTCTGGCTTGCAAATCATTACTGCCGGGTATAGAGCGGCCCGTCGTCGTTACTGGAGTCTCCGGTGATCCTGCGTTGCATGATGGTTAACGCCCGGACGGTGGTCGCGCGACGCGACGGCCTTGCCGCGGCCGAATTCGCGCTGATGCTGCCGATGCTGCTGATCATGATCTTCGGGACGATGCAGATGTCGCTGATGATGTATTCGTACAACACGATGGTCAGCGTCGCGCGCGACACGGCGCGGTCGATGGCGGTGTGCACCGTCACCGATTCCACGACGGCGTACCAGAACGCGCAGCAGTCGCGTCCGCCGTGGCTGACCGAGAACGACTGGCACGTGACGCCGACGATCCCGATCGGCCAGGGCGACGTGTCGATGACGATCACGGTCGACGCGGCCAAGGCCGGCGTGCTCAACTATCTGCCGATCCACTTCGGCGACCTGACGACGACGGTCGTCATGCGCAAGGAGCCGCTCGCCTTCGGGGCCGGCTCGTGCTGAGCCTGGGGATGCTTCGCCGGCTGGCGCGCGACCGGCGCGGCGTCGCCGCCTTCCTGACGGCGGTGTCGCTGCCCGTGCTGCTGCTGGGCATGGCCTATGCCGTCGAGAACTCGCTGGCGCAGGACCGCAACGCCCAGCTGCAGGCGGTCGCCGACGCCGCCGCCGGGGGTGCGCGCCAGGTGTTCGACAGCTTCACGCCGAGCCCGCAGGGACCGCCGATCGTCGAGGCCAAGCGCATCGCCGCGCTGAACTCGCCGGCGGCCTCCGTCACCGACGCCGACGTCAAGGAAGGCTGGTGGGACATCACCAAGCGCAGCAGCCTGACGCAGGACCAGTTCACCGGCCCGATCGCCGGCCAGACCGGCCTGCCGTTCAGCAATGCGGTGCGCGTCACCGCGCACATCGAGCATCCGATCGGCCTCGCGCGGCTGCTCGGCATCAGCAGCGTCCATCTGTCGAAGACGGCGACGGCGTACAAGTGCTCGAACCTCGACTATCCGCTGACGCTGATCCCCGACGACGTGCCGGCGCCGTCGCTGCCGGTCATCTATATGTCGTGGGCGACGCCGGGGCACAGCGCCGACACCAGCTATTACTACGAGCAGCCCGACGGCACGCGGAACCCGGTGTTCAAGTTCTATTCGCCTTACGATGGCGAGGACGTGTCGTTCGTGCTGTGGATGAGCAACGGCTACGGGCTGCAGGTGGACACGTACTGCCGCGGCACGTTCCTCGTCTCGCCGGCGGAGTTCGACAGCCGCAACTTCCACAACTGGGACGGCAGCCCGGTGACGATCACCGGCTATGTCCTGCGCGGATCGACCAACAACAGCTTCGAGGTCTATCCCGACCAGCAGAACTATCCGTTCGCGCAGCAGCCGACGCCGTACAATACCAAGAACGAAGTGCCGACGCCGCAGTACACGCTGTCGAAGATCAAGACGACGCCGTATCCCAGCGCCAACGGCATCCACTACTGGGCGTCGGAGGGCAACCCGACGCCGGACCGGCGCGCGCTGCTGGTGCGGTAGGGGCGGGGCGCCTACAAGCTTACTCTCGTCATCCCCGCGCAAGCGGGGACCCATCTCCAGCGGCCGGAGATGGGTCCCCGCTTGCGCGGGGATGACGGTCCTTGGGGCCCCATGACCGTTCCGTGACGGCATTGACCCGGCGGCGGCGGCTGGCCTAGGCGCGCAAGCGACCCCCTTGGAGACCCCGCCGATGCGCCTGACGTTCCTCGCCGCCGCCGCCCTGATCGGCACCGCCGCCGCCGCGCAGAGCGTCGTCCAGCGCATCGCCGTGCCCGACGGCGGCTGGGACTATGTCAGCTTCGACCCCACCAGCCACCGCGTCTTCGTCGGCCGCTCCGACGGCGTGCTGACGGTCGATGTGACGAGCGGCAAGGTGACGCCGCAGCTCGTCGCCGCGACGCGGACGCACGCGGCGCTGGCGCTCGGCGACACCGGGCTGGGCGCGGTGACGAGCACGGCGGCGGGCGGCGTCATCCTGTTCGACGGGGCGACCGGCGCGGTCAAGGCGACGCTGCCGACCGGGCCGAAGCCCGACGCGGCGCTGTTCGACGCGCGCACGAAGACGCTGCTGGTGCTCGACAACAAGGTCGGCACGGTGACGATGATCGATCCGGTCGCGGCCAAGGTGACGGGCACGGTCAGCACCGGCACCGGCGGCGTCGGCGCGCTCGAATCGGGCGCGCTCGACGGCCGCGGCCACCTGTTCGTGACGGTCGAGGACGGCGGCGAGATCGCCGACATCGACCTCGCCGCAAAGACCGTCGCCCGCCGCATCAAGCTCGCCGGCTGCGACGAGCCGGGCGGGCTGACGCTGACCAAGGCCGGCGTGCTGATCGCGTCGTGCGCCAACCGCGTCGCCAAGGTCGTCGATGCGAAGACGGGGGCGGCGCTGGGCGACCTCGCCATCGGCAATGGCCCCGACCAGGCGGCGTACGACCCGGCGCGCGACCGGGCCTACATCCCGACCGGGCGCGACGGCATGGTAACGGTGATCGACACCAGCGCCCGGATGCCGCGGGTCATCGCCACCGTCCCCGGCCAGCAGGGCGCGCGCGGCGGCGCGGTCGACCCGGCGACGGGCACGCTGTGGACCATCGCGGCGAAGTACGAGCCGGCGGCGGCGGGGCAGCGGCCGAAGGCGGTCCCCGGCAGCGTCGAAGTGATCGGCATCAAGTGAGCCGCCTGACCCTCGACCGCCGCGCGCTGCTCGGTGCGGTGCCGCTCGCCGCGCTTGCCCCCCGCGCGCTCGCCGCCGAGGCTCCGCTGCGTTTCGTCGCGGTCGGCGACTGGGGCCGCGACGGCGCGTCGCACCAGCGCGACGTCGCCGCCGTGATGGGTGCGGCGGCGGCGGCGACGGGCAGCGCCTTCACGGTGTCGACGGGCGACAATTTCTACGAAAACGGCGTGACCAGCGCCACCGACCCGCAGTGGAAGTCGTCGTTCGAGGACGTCTACACCCACCCAGCGCTGCAGGGCCGCTGGTACGCCGTGCTCGGCAACCACGACTATCGCGGCACCCCGCAGGCCGAGGTCGATTATGCCGCGACGAGCCCGCGCTGGTTCATGCCCGCGCGCTATTACACGGCGTCGCCGGCGCCGCACGTCGACCTGTTCTTCCTCGACACCTCGCCCGTCGTGCAGAGCTACCGTGCCAAGGTCCACAGCCGCATCGCCGAGAACGTCGCCTCGCAGGACGTCGGCGCGCAGCTCGCCTGGCTCGACGCGGCGCTGGGCAAATCGACCGCGGCGTGGAAGATCGTCGTCGGCCACCACACGATCCGCTCGGGCGGCAGCGAGCACGGCGACACGCCGGAGATGGTGGCGCAGGTCCTGCCGATCCTCAAGCGGCGCGGGGTGCAGCTGTACCTCAACGGCCACGAGCACGACCTGCAGCACATCGCCCGCGACGGCATGAACTTCGTCTGCTCGGGCGCGGGGTCGGAGGTGCGGCCGACCGGCAATGTCGAGGGGACGAAGTTCGCCCTCAGCCGCTCGGGGTTCGCGACGTTCGCCGTGGCGCGCGATGCGCTCGACCTCGAGATGCGCGATTACACCGGCGCGAGCGTCTACGGCACGACGATCGGGCGGGCGTAGTTTCTCCCCGGAACGGGGAGGTGGCACCGCGCAGCGGTGACGGAGGGGCCGCTCGCCACGAGCAAGCCGGACGTCGCGTGGCGACCGGCCCCTCCACCACGCCGCTGAAGAAGCGGCGCGGTCCCCCTCCCCGTTCCGGGGAGGATCAATTATCCCCGAAAATACTCCCCAGCAGCCCGCCCACCGCCGCCGCGCCGACCGCCGTGCCGACGTTGCCGCCGCCGCGCGGGGCGTCGCCGCGGGGCAGGTAGCGGGCGATCTCTTCCGCCAGGTTGATGATCGGCATCGACTGCAGCCAGACCTTGCCCGGCCCGGTCAGCGTCGCCAGGAACAGGCCCTCGCCGCCGAACAGGATGTTGCGGAAGCCGCGCATCAGCTGGATGTCGATGTCGACCGTCGGCTCCTGCATCCCGACATGGCCGGCGTGGACGTACAGCCGCTCGCCGGGGGAGAGCGTCTTCTCGACCACCTCGCCCGACAGGTCGAGGAAGACCATGCCCGGCCCGGTCACCCGCTGCATGATGAAGCCCTCGCCGGCGAAGAAGCCCGCGCCGAGCCGCTGCTGGAAGGCGATGTCGAGCGTCACCGACGATTCGGCGCACAGGAACGTCTCCTTGCGGCACAGTACGCTCTGCCCGGTGACGAGCTGCAGCGCGACGATCTGGCCGGGGAAGCGCGGCGCGAACGCGACCATGCCGTCGCCGTCGGCAAGGAACTCGGTGATGAACAGCCCGCCGCCGCTGACCGCGCGCTTCAGGCCGGCGAACAGCCCGCCGCCGGTGTGCGTGTCCATGCGGATGCCGTCGGTCATCCACGCCATCGTCGCCGTCTGGCTGAACAGCCGCTCGCCGCGGGCGAGCTCGATCTCGACCGTCTGCATGGTGGTGCCGCTGATGTCGTAGCGCATGGGCCGAGGTCCTGCCGATGGTGTATGATGACGCTATAGCAGGGGCAGCCGCCGCGGCAAAGCCACGTCGTCGGACGGCGCGCGACGGCAGGGCCCCCGCAGTCGCCGGCCTGGCTCGCGCAGGTGGGCAGATAGTGTCGCTATCTGCGCGCCGCGGGTATGTCGTGATGGCGCGACAGGAGCCTACCGTCCCCAGTCCAGCTTGACTCAATCAAGCCTAAGCGACTGTTCCAATAAGCATGGTATGGAGCGACCGAGCCGCGCAGGCTCGCGTCATCCCACGCGTCCGACACATCCCGTGGGACTGGGCGGGGACCTACCCAACCTCGCGCGGCTGGCCATGCTTCGCTTGATCCGGTGACGACCCCGGCGCGCGGCGCGACTACCTTAGCGGCGGCTCGACCGACGCGACGACGCCATGCACCGGCTCGGTTCGCGCGAAGCTCGCCAACGCCGCTCCGGTCCGCGTGTCCCCGGCGACAAGAACGATGAAGCCGGTTGTACACGCCAGCCCGCTCGACGCCAGTATGACCTCGCCGTTCAGCCGCGTGCTACGCGCCACGATCACCTCATCCCGGCAAAGGTGGCGACGTCAGCGTCGTGACCTCGTTCCAAGCAGATCGACGTGAAACGGGTTTCGCCAACGTGATAGAACAACTGATTATTTGTGAAGAGCAGAGCGAGGCAGGCGGGTTAAGAACTGTTCTGCGAGTAATAATTAACAGACTCGACCATATATTGCGTAAAGTCGCAAACCAGAAATCTTGCTACATCAGCTTCCGCGATCTGACGCTATTCTTTTGCCCAGCGTCCCGCTCTGTACAGTCAATCTTTCTGCCGCAGTTGCTAAGTCGAGCCGCCAAGGAATGTCAAGATATAAGTCTGCACAATGAGTTGCAGACCAGATTGAAGCGGAAGGCGTCATCCGGAGCAGCCATTGCAGCTTCCGGCGCATCGCGCCGGCCGCCTACAGGACTCGACACAGCCGGATTATGTAGGCGGCACCCCCGCGGATTGCGACCGCCTCTCGTTTTGCTACACCCGACCGAATAGCCGTAGGCGCGGAGCAGCTGCTGCGGATTGCGGCCGCCTCTCGTTTTGCTACACCCGCCGCTCTCTCCGCCGCGTTCAAGGCCGCGCTGCGGATTGCGGCCGCCTCTCGTTTTGCTACACCATGCCAATGGTGGTTGCAGGGACCTGCATCGCTGCGGATTGCGGCCGCCTCTCGTTTTGCTACACCCGGGGTGGGCGTCGGTCCCTCGGGACTGACGCTGCGGATTGCGGCCGCCTCTCGTTTTGCTACACCGGCGGTGGGCATCCTGATCGTCGCCCAGTCGCTGCGGATTGCGGCCGCCTCTCGTTTTGCTACACCGGATCAACACCTTCATCCCCAGCTACCGCTGCTGCGGATTGCGGCCGCCTCTCGTTTTGCTACACCCGACTGCGAGCTGCACACGCTCGCCAGCGGGCTGCGGATTGCGGCCGCCTCTCGTTTTGCTACACCCCTCACCGCCTATGCCACCGGCGGCGACCTGCTGCGGATTGCGGCCGCCTCTCGTTTTGCTACACCAACCATGACGCTTGTCGTATTGCTCCTCGTGCTGCGGATTGCGGCCGCCTCTCGTTTTGCTACACCGTGTCTCCTTCAGAATACGTTACGCATGGAGCTGCGGATTGCGGCCGCCTCTCGTTTTGCTACACCGACGAACATCGAGACCCTCGAGCGCGCCGTGCTGCGGATTGCGGCCGCCTCTCGTTTTGCTACACCCACCCGACCGTATGAGCCTTCGAGCGCAGAGCTGCGGATTGCGGCCGCCTCTCGTTTTGCTACACCGGCCCGACCGGGAGTGGCACTCTTGGGGGTGCTGCGGATTGCGGCCGCCTCTCGTTTTGCTACACCCACCGACGACGCGGCCCGCGAGCTGTCGCAGCTGCGGATTGCGGCCGCCTCTCGTTTTGCTACACCGATGCTCGTCGGCGTCCACGACGTGACCGTGCTGCGGATTGCGGCCGCCTCTCGTTTTGCTACACCTGCTCCGGTTGCGCGGGTCGGCGTGATCGCGCTGCGGATTGCGGCCGCCTCTCGTTTTGCTACACCCGCAACGGTGAAAGCCACCATGCGGTTCTGGCTGCGGATTGCGGCCGCCTCTCGTTTTGCTACACCGGCGGGAACTTATACCGCGCGAAGCACGCCGCTGCGGATTGCGGCCGCCTCTCGTTTTGCTACACCTGGCTATCCGGCGTTCAGCGCGCCTGGCGGGCTGCGGATTGCGGCCGCCTCTCGTTTTGCTACACCCGCGGTCAACAGCGACGGACAGCGCCCGCGGCTGCGGATTGCGGCCGCCTCTCGTTTTGCTACACCCTCCGGCGGCGACAAGGCCGACGAGTACCTGCTGCGGATTGCGGCCGCCTCTCGTTTTGCTACACCGAAGGCTCAGGCTGACGCGGCTCGCATCGCGCTGCGGATTGCGGCCGCCTCTCGTTTTGCTACACCCGATCCGCCCTACCTGCCGAGCGTCCGCTCGCTGCGGATTGCGGCCGCCTCTCGTTTTGCTACACCTTCCTCGGTTGTCGCCGAGTGCTGAACACGGCTGCGGATTGCGGCCGCCTCTCGTTTTGCTACACCCCGGCACGGCAAGGACCGGCTCCGCTTCCGGCTGCGGATTGCGGCCGCCTCTCGTTTTGCTACACCACGACATCCAATCGGTCGAGCGCAAGATCGCGCTGCGGATTGCGGCCGCCTCTCGTTTTGCTACACCGACACCGCCAGCGGCTCGGCCAGGGCGCTGGCTGCGGATTGCGGCCGCCTCTCGTTTTGCTACACCGACGCGGTACCGGGTGACGCACATCGGGATGCTGCGGATTGCGGCCGCCTCTCGTTTTGCTACACCCGACGTGACGAACGCGCTGGTGATCGTCGCGCTGCGGATTGCGGCCGCCTCTCGTTTTGCTACACCGCTAGAACGGAAATGGAAGCGGCCGAAACGGCTGCGGATTGCGGCCGCCTCTCGTTTTGCTACACCCCGGGGTTGTCGCTCCGCACAGTTTCAGCCGCTGCGGATTGCGGCCGCCTCTCGTTTTGCTACACCTTTAAGCCTCAATACTCGCGCGATGCCATGGCTGCGGATTGCGGCCGCCTCTCGTTTTGCTACACCCCGGGTTTCGCGCCCCAAGCATGTACCCCTGCTGCGGATTGCGGCCGCCTCTCGTTTTGCTACACCCGCCTCTCGCCTAAGTCTTTGGCGAGAGGCGACTTTTTGAACGCGGTGCTCAGAAAAACTCCAGCTGCGCCGGCGACCGGGCGGGCGGCGAGCGCGTTTTTCCCACGAAGACCTTGATTCGTTCCCATTGGCGGTCGGTGATTGTCATAAAGCGAACCTCACCTTCGCCGGGAACCTTGCGTCCCATTCGGGCCACGTGAATTTCCGCGTTGTCGATCGACGCGCAATGCCGCGAGTAGACCGAGTATTGCATCATTGAAAACCCGTCCTCAAGCAGCTCCTTTCGAAAGCGGGTATAGGCCTTGCGCGCCTTTGGCGTGTCGGTCGGCAGGTCGAACATCGCAATTACCCACATCGAGCGCCACCCCCAAGGCAACGTCGGCGTGGGGCGCGTATGCGCCATCAGCCGAGCCCGTCCGGATCGAGCAAGTCGGGTGACTGCGGCAGCCCGGCCGGCAGCGCCAGCGCCTTGCCATCGCCCGTCAGCACCCGCGCCAACGAGGCCGCGCTCAGATGTATCGCGACCAGCAGCGGGTTGCGGCGAGCGTTGACGATGACCGTTTCATTGAACAGCGAAAGCAAGGCGGACTTTGTTTCGCGTTCGTCCAGCCGTGGCGCGGTGCCCCCGCGCTCGTCGAGCAAGAGGCGCACTCGCCAGTCGACGAACGGACGGTAGGGTTCAAGCAGATCGTCGGCGAGGCAGAAGGGATTGGCGCGGTTCTTGTGGAAGACCCCAAGCGACGGGATCAGGCCGGTAGCGACGACCGCGCGGGCGATCGCGGCGCGCACAACGGCGTAGCCGTAGTTGAGCAGCCCGTTGACGCCGTCGGCGTCGCGGTCGCGTCGAAAGCCCTTGCCGAACAGCATCGGCCAATAACGCTGCGCTGCCTGCGCTTCCAAATTGTCGGGATCGCCTGAGCGAACACGCCGCGCCATCGCCGCCAACCCGCCATCCGCTCCCACGAAGTGAGCAAGCACGATTCCTTGTTGCGCGATCTTTGTACTGACCAGCGATTGCCACGCGCGCTTGCGTGTCGGCTGGGTGGCGTTAACCTGCGCCCAGTGCCGTTCAGTAACGACGTGGTGCGAATCGAGCGGTAACATCAGGCCGGCGGGAAGGTGATCGCGCCCCGTCACCATCACCGTCGCCCCTGCAGCGAGCAACTCGAGGAACACGGCCTGCGTATAGGTCGCGCGAACGTCGTCAACGATGACGACGCCAAGGTCTTCGATCGGCAGCGTCGCCTTGGCGTGGCCGGGGCGCTCGACCACGAGCTGCCGGTGCGCGACCGACAGCCGCGTGCCCGGCGTCGAGAACTCGATCGTGCGCCGGAGTGTGGACACGGCTAATCGTTCGAAGCGCGTACGCGGCCGATGGGGTCCACTGAGACCTTGCGAGCGCCCATCGCCAGCAACGACCCGGCGGTAGGCCGGAAGACGGTCGTGCCAGTCGCATCAGTGGAGCGGGTGATGATGATCGGACCGGCAGCCCACACTCCCTGCACGGTCCAGAAGCCCGCCCGTTCGCCGTCCGCGATGCGGAGGGTGTCTCCGGGAACGAGAGACATCACGAAGTCGCCGCGGGGATCGACCCGGCGCACGACGGGCAAGCGCGACGAAAGTCGGCGCGACGCTTCGAGCAGGCTGACGGCTTCGGAAGAGACCTTGCCGGCGGCGTCGCGCCAAATGGCAACGTGGTGATTGCCGGCGGCATCGGCCCAGCCGTTCGCGACCGGAGCCATCAGCCTCGTTTGTCGCCGCTCGCGCACGCGAACGCGCTTGATCGGCGTGCCACCCTTGACCTTGGGATATTCGGCAAAGGCCTTCTTCGGGTCGCCGCCGTGGTCCGCTACCCATCGTCGGATCGTCCGCCGTACCTCCGGATCGACGATCGCCTCGTCACTCGCGAGCATGGCCTTGGTCAGAGCCTCGACCGGCTTGCGCGACACGACCAGGCGGAAGGTCTGCTTGCCTTCCCGGACGTCAATGCCGGTGTCACCACGGATCGTCTCTTCGTGCAGCGGCCCCGACACTTTCTTCCGCACCCGATGGGAGACCACTATCGCCGCAACCGCCCGCTCGGCGTCCCGACGGACGCTAGGCCAAGGCGGGGGCAGGGCCGGTGCCTCCGCTCGGCGATCATCCTTCAACTGCCAGTATTGCGCGAGTCGCTCGGTAACGCCGGGGTGGGCACAGGCGACGACCAAAGCGTCGATGGCGTGGTGGCGATGATCGGCACGGGTCTTTTCGCCATCGTCGGACAGGATGCCGTTGAGTCCCCACAGCTTGCGCAGGTGGGCCGTAACTTTGCCGTTGACGGGAAGCACCCTTCGCCGCCGCAGCTCCGCTTCAATCCCGAAGTCCGCGGCCACGTTGGCCTCGCCCACGTCGGGCCACAGCCGCTTGAGCAGCCCGACCGCCTGTCGCGCCGCATAGCCGGTGTCGACAAGCTGACGCGCCGCGAAGTCGTCTGGCATCGTCTCGGCGACGAACCTCCGCACTTTGCCGCGCGGGAAGCCGGCGCTTCCCTTGCCGGCGGTCATCTCATCCAGCCTTCGTTTTACCGCCGTCCACTCCTCTGGACGGTTCTGGAAGAACTCGAACGGAGTCCGATTACCTTTGGCGATGTTGACGTCGTTGCGGCACAAAGTCTTGTTGCCTTGGCTGTCGTCCAGCGAACGGCCACGCGGCCAGATGTGCTCGATGTCGAAGCTGTTGGCGGGGCCGAAGAGCGACGCGAAGGAGATCGGGTCCCCTGTGTAGGGGCATCGTTCGCGGCCCTCCTTCCACAGGACCCACTTAGTGATGTCGCGCGGCGAGGGTTCAAGCAGCCCGTTCGCCTCAAGGTCTTTTCTCGCGTCGGCCCGCCGTTTCTCGTTTTTGCGGATCCCAGCCTGCTTCTCTTCGCGCTCGCGCTTGGACAGTCCGACGTCCCGCGCGAGTTCGATGCGGATCAGGTCGGGCTTGCCGAAGGCGTCGATCAGGTTGTTGACGACCTTGCGCAGCTCGTTCTGCGTGCGCGCGACGGTTGGATTGCGAATGGCCTTGATCCGATCCTGCTCCTCGGTGTCCCAACCGTTGCCGTTAACTAGCTTCTTGCGCGCGGGGCTGGGCAGGCGGTCGAGCACCTGACCAGTCGGTCTGTCCCGATCGGGAAAGGTTGCCTCGCGCCACGCTGCGCAGTCGGGCGAGATCATCAGGGCACCGAAGCGATCGCCCGCTTGCAAGCGGGGCAGTATCGCTTGCAGCGCCTTCGTCGAGAACGGCTCCCAACCAGTCGGCAGCTTGAGATCTGCAAGGGCCTGCGCCTCCGCCTCCGTCGCGTCAAAGTCCCGTATCAGACTTGCCGCAGCCCCGTCTCGTCGTGCTGCGCGATCCGTGGCGGACAGAATCACAACGCGATTGCCAACCTCAGCGTAATCTGCCGACCACAGCCGACGATGCACGGCCTCCCGGATGCCCTGCTTGTGGATATGATCGGCCCAGCCCTCGCCAAAGATGGCCGCAAGCTTGGCCTCCAGCGGATTACCGAGCAGTTTGGCCTCACCCCCAAGCTCCAGGTTGAACCTGATCTTCTGCTCGACCCCCACCTCACCGCGTGCCGCATAAAGTGGGGCGAGCGCCTTGCGGGCGGCCGACCAGCTCATCGACGCCTGTGTTTGCAGCTTCGCCAAGATTGCCGCGCGTTCTTCGTCGTCGAGAGGTCGACGGTTGCCGCTTGCGATTTCGAGATTGTTCAGCTTTTCCAGCATCCGCCGCTGCTGCGACAGCCACGATCCCTTGGGCGCAAGTTCCTCGCCCGGCATCAGCCGACACGCGCCGAGTGTGCTCTTGCGCCAGAAAACGGGCTTCTGTGCGAAGATCAGGTCGGCGATATGCGCTTTGAGCGTGTTGTCGAGACCGGGCTGGTGTTGCGCCTGCGCCGTCCACAGCCGCTCGAACTCGTCGATAACGGTGGTTCGGATCGCGTGGACGCCGCGCGAACGCTCGTGCGCGGGCTTCGCCGCCAGCATCTGACCCAGCGTCTGGCCGCTTGTTCTCAGCGTCCGCAGCGTGTCCTCGCGTCCGCTCTTGGCGGTCTTTTCATCGGCGTTCTCGGCCGGAGAGGTATCGCTCTCGTCCAGCTCGCGGCCCGCGAATTGGCGACGCTTTGCCAGGTGATAGAGCGCCCGGCCGAAGTCGTACCGATCGACCGTCTCGCCAAGCGCTCGCGCTCGAATCGCCAGCGGCGGACGCGCCATGACGCGCGCCCACTCGCTGTCCTCGTCTTTGCTAAAGGCTGGCAACAGCCCGGCTTCGCAAAGTGCTTGATTGACCATCCGGCGACGCTCCCGCCGCCGGCGCAGCT